>JAVBSK010000063.1:0-8432 GCA_031556755.1 Bacteroidales bacterium
CCATTCACACAAATCGCCTTATCTTTAACCGTAGCAGGATTAACATAATTGAACGGAACTCCAAACAGATTTTTTATTTTTCCTTTGGTAATTTCTTCAGGGAAAACAATGGAACCGGAATATACAAATTGGTATAAGAAATATTCCATCAATAATGGATCGACATCATATAGAGATTCATATTCGCCTACTTTCCAAAAGTTTTCAAAGAAATTATTCATGGCATTATTTGAAGGAGCAAATATACCATATCCGACAGTTGACAATAAACTTACGTTCTGAAAAGAAGATACAGGCCATTCCATTGCAATCGGAGGAAGTTCTCCATGTCTGTGTAGATAAAGCGAATCCACTCCAAGGGCAGTACCATAATCATCCGAAAGAGTTTTGTCATACGAATAGGAGGTGTAATTATTATACAATTTAAAAAAGATAGAATATTCCGGTCGATCTTTCATCTCGGTATAAATTGTTTCCAATGGTTCCAATACTTGGTTCACAGTATAGATATATCCATTGGTCGCCATAAGGGTATATTCCTTAACAGAAGCATTGGATACATTGAAACCGTCTGCTCCCGTCCAAGTTGAATTCGGATAGAAATATTCATAATTGGTTTTAGCATCTATACCTTTGACTTCAAAGAAAAGATGTGAGAACACAGGGATATAGCGATCTAAGTGATAAACTGTGTAATTTTTATCCAATAAAGTTTCTACTGTTGGCGAACTGGAACTCCATGTTCTAAACTTGTAATAAAGTCCTGCGCTCTTTACTAAATCTTCATTGGTAGCTAAATCGCCCTCAGGGCAAAAATTCACCAATCGTTCTTTGTTATAAGAATAGTAAAGCAAGTGGAATCCAATTAATTTACTTAACTCTTCTTTGTCCATTTCATCAATGCTTGAATATCCCTTCCCTTCCAGATAAGAAGAAAAAGCGTTGTTATCCGGAGCCATAACCGTCAGGATACTCCGACCCTCCAGCAAAGATCTAAAACCGGTAGCATCTGCGGCCTCCAGGAAAATAGAATAATTTCCTTTTTCTGTAAGCGCTTCCCAAATGCTTTTTGCATCAGAAGGGACTTTGTAATGTTCGTTCATCTTATCATCATCACAAGATGAAAAAAGTGTTAGCCAAAGCAAAACATACAAGCCAAACCATGGCCTTTTTAGTTTGATTCGATTTTTCATTTACAATTCAATTTATTAATGTTAAATATTTTTTGTTTTTATTTGTTATCAATCTCTTACGGCATTATTTTTAAATCTTCCCATTTCACGTTCCAATTACCGTCTTTAGGGAATCCGGGTGTTTCTTTTGTATTCCCATCCCATCCGGCGCACATCATGGCGACGGTAGTCAGTAAGCCTCCGTTCCCCGGTAAATACACCCGCAAGCGATCGTCCTGATAGTTATGTCCGTTTACCAGGTAGGTATTGGTCCTTTTGTCCATCAGCAATGCTCCGACGGCTTTCTCCGGTTCATTCAGGCGGGCGGCGCACATGGCGGTCATGGGATAGTCCCATCCCCATGTTTCGTTCCAGTTCCAATTGTCCCAGATCCAGTTGAGTGTATTTTTCATGATTTGTTTGTCGAAAAGTTTATTCTCAGGCAGGATGCCAAAGGCGCCCAATACCGCTGGGTGGTCGGATGTAAAGCGGATGTCTTTGTAGGTTTCCGGGGCAGTTTCCGCGGCTAAATACAGGTCGTTCAACTTTGCCAGAGGTGATAATTTACTGATGATTTCGTCCCATTTGGGTTCTCTTTGTAATCCGGCTCTTTCTCTCCATTGTTGAGCGACGTTCAAGGCGTAATGCCAATAGGAAACTTCAAAGGGCGGGTTTACGGTTTCTGAAGCCCTCAATGTTTCTTGTGCAGGAATGGCTCCTTTCAATACATACCGGTCGTTTTCCTGATCGTAATGGGCGTAGGATGCCATGAAAGTTGCAGTTTTGAAAACCATGTCTTTGTATTTCTCTATCACTTCGGGAGTGTGTTTCTGACGATAAATCAATTCCGCCATGTAGATGAAGTGCGGTTGTTGCCAAATCAGGAAAGAGCCTACTTTAGACGGCGCTTCTATGCCGGAAGGATCTGTCATTTTCATCCAGCGAATGCCTTCATATCCCTGTCTGGCAGAGATTTCTTCGGCTATAGGAGCTACCCGTGTATACCATTCCAGGCTTTTTTCCAATAAGTCGATCCGGTTCCATAAGGCGAAATGTACGGCATGCCACCAATGCATTTCCAGGTGGAATTTTCCGAACCAACTGTTGTAGGTCAATCCGGTTTCCTGTGGAGGAATATTGCCCGCACACTGTATGGCCATCAGATATTGTGAAAGAATCACCCTGCGCTCCAATTCCGCTGCACGTTTGTCTTTACAGGCGGAGAAGTCGATAAAACCACCTTTGCACCAGAAATCTTTCCAGTGTTGGTTACTTTTTGTCATTACCTCATCAAAACTATTGGAGGGTTCGTTGGGTTGTTGTTCGGAGAAAGTAACAGCGAATGTGAACAGGTCTTCTTCTGGAGTCAGGATGAAGTAATGTTCCGCCTTTTTGGTCAGTGTCGCTTTCTTTTCTTTCCAGTCAATCCGTACGAAATAGCTTGTGTCATCTAATGACCTTTTTAGGATAGCGTATCCGTTACCTTCTTTTATCAGTTCTGTTTTGTGTTTGTCCGTATTGTTCCAGTCACAGGCGTCATCCGTATGTTTTCCGGTGGGATATGGAAATTGCAACTTGATTTTCAGTTGTTCCGTTGCAATCAATGAAGAAGATATTTTTGCTGCGATCACATCGCTTTCCGGCAGGCAAACCGTAGAAACATTGACGGAAGAAGCATCTGCGATGAAATCGCTTTGGATACATCCTTCCCACAGATTCAGTGTTTGGTTGACAGATGAAATATCGCTTGCCTGGATCGGTTTTCCTTCAGAATCGTTCATTTCCAGTCCGACTATTCCCAGGTGCAAGCGGTGGGGGCTTGAACGGAAGTAATCGGCGGCTTCCTGCTGGCGTCCTTTTTCATTGAATTGAACGGAATATAATGCTTTTTGAGAACCTTGTCCGAAGTCATACTCTTTGAGGGTTTCCTCGAATTTGTAACTTTTTTTGTTTGGAAAACTATGCCATCCCCATTGTGCCTGGGTTCCGAGAGGCACTCCCTCCGAATAGATTTCCGGATATGACTGGAGTCCCGTAGCGTCTACTGTAAATGCGAAATTACCGTTCCCAATGGATAGGGAAGAGAGATAATCGAAAGATGTTACCCGGGGATTGTTTCTGATAACAACTGCTTCCCTGTTAATTTTTTCTTCTTTTTTGATGTTGCTACTACATGACATAATCATAGAAGCGCCCAAAAAAATAGGGAGAAAGAATTTCTTCATGGTATATAACTGATGAGTTTTACAAAAAATAAAATTGATGAACAAATGTAGTACCATTATTAATTTTCAAAAATGGAGAATTAAACAGATACATGTATTTTTGTACAAAAATCGAATTCGTATTTTATTTTTATGATTTTGTAATCTGTTGATTATTTGATGATTGTGTTGGAAACAAAAAATCCTGCTACTTTGGCAGGATTTTTTGTTTTATTAAGAAAAGAATTTAAATTTTTACTTATTGAAAATTTTCTCAGAAGAGAAAGTTCCATCTTCGTAAGTTGTTTTTTCGATCAAAAAACCTTGGTTTGCACCATTCGTTTTCTTTCCTGTGATATCAAAATATTCTTTGCCTACAATGACTTTAGCATCTTTATTCGTTTGTTTGACATCGGAACCTCCGCCTAATACATAATTAACGGAATTTTTAACTAATTTAATGAAATCATTTGTTATGTAAGTTTCTCCTGCAGTAGCTGATGTTACTTGTTCGCTGATACCGATGAAAATGTTTTTGCTGGGCCATGTAGTCACAACTTGTTCGGCATAAGTTTCTATTAAAGAAGAACCTGGTTTGATTTCAAATATAGTAGCGAGGGCGTTCGCTACAACGAAAGTACCGCTACTGCCATCCATTTGTCCGGCTGCCAATGCCGGAGGAACTAATACATATTCCGGAAGAACAGCTAAGACGTTGATTTTAGATTCATTGTCAGCATTCCAGCCTTTCATGAATGTTACAATGCGTTTATCTGCATTCTTAGAGTCTGTTGCAAAAATAACTTCGTTATTAGTTAATGTGATATTATTGAAGATAGCATGACCAGGAGCTGTTACCTTAACTGAGTTACACATTACTCCGACTGTACCGTCAGTGGTTGTTGTTTTATTAGATACATTGTCAGGTGCTCCGAATCCCCAGTTGGCTTTGTTATCGGCGGGTTGTGCTTTCCATTGGAATTGGAAAGGTTTCAAACTGACAAGGGGTTTGTTGATTCCTTTAATGGCTTGTATTCCAACAGAAGCAGATCCGGGAACACAAGATAAAACGACAACATCATCATTAGCATAGTCGGCAGCGGTAGCGGCAGTGGAGGCACTAACTACTCTTACTGTATAATCTTTTTCTAATTCAGCAATCAATTTAATGTCAG
The DNA here is from genome assembly GCA_031556755.1 of Bacteroidales bacterium. Taxonomy (GTDB): domain Bacteria; phylum Bacteroidota; class Bacteroidia; order Bacteroidales; family Azobacteroidaceae; genus JAIRVZ01. Next base: position 4,552 of record JAVBSK010000063.1, read on the forward strand.
TACCATCAGTAGCAGGAGAGGCGCTAGCTATATAAGCCAGTTTTTTCTTTCCTGCATCAACAGTGTTGACTGTAATTGTTCCTGTCAAAGGGTTTGTGTTTTTAGAACCATCGGTAGCAATAACCGAATACTCATAAGTTCCTGCTACGGTAGGCGTTCCTGAGATAACAAATGTTTTTTCTTCAGTATCGGAGTTCTTGGCTGTGATACCTGCCGGAGCGTTTCCGTCTTTCCAGGTGATATTGATGCCAGTAGCCGTTCCTCCCCATTTGTATTTGATTTCACTGATAGCTGCGTTTGTATATACGGTTTGAGTTTCCGATCCTGAAGCTTTGGATATGGATGGTGTGCTTACCGGAGCTCCGTTAATAATATTCAAACTAATGTAAGCGGCACGAAATGACTGGGTTGGGGTTCCAACAATAATATCTCCGTCTGCTTGAAGTTTATAGCCATCCCCGGAGGCTATAAGTTTACCTGGATTGTAAATCCGGAATGATTTGGTTCCGGCGGGAATAGTTGTAATAGTGACGCCTTCATTTCCTGCTCTACAAAAAGGTAAAGGAATAGAATCGTAACCAATGATGCTGTTCACATCGAATGGGGATTGGTTGGAAAATAAGATTCCTCCTGTTACAGCTATGGTTATTGAGCCGCTTGTGCCGTTCACTTTGATTGAAGAAATGGCTTTGGCTCCGGTTACATGTCCTTCGAAAAATGCAACTCCACCTGTTCCTATCTGAGTGTAGGAAAAACTTTCACTGGTTGGGTTTTTATAAACATCCTTGTTGGAGGCGCTTTGAGCAGTGGCCGTTTCTCCGACGATGAATACAACTTCGTTTTCCGAACCAGGGTTTGCTGTGTATGTCTTTACATCTTTTGTGAAAAAGATCCCGGATGCTGCATTGACAAGGGCTCCACTGTTATCATCACCCCCCGTCGGATTCCAATCCTTACCCATGTCTACGGTTACTTGGGCGTTCCCTTTTACACTTGCTGCCAACAATATTACAGCCGTCAATAAAAAAGTCAAAATTTTCTTCATGAGAAATTAAATTTTAAAATTAATAAATCAAAAATTATAATAGCGCAAAATTAAGCCAAATAGCAAACAGCAGGAATGTAAAATTGTCCAATTTAATGTAAAATTGTCCATTCCGATCAGATTTTGAAAAGTGATATTGTGGAGAGTTCTTTCAATTTTGGGCTTGTATTGTACAATATTCCCGATGTTTGAATAAAAATCTATTTTAAGCGCCGGTATTTGAGTTTACTTTTGTAAAATAAATGTTTTAATCTGCAATATTGAAAATATTAAAAGTAGAATATGCCATGAAGAAGACAGTATTTTTTCTCATTTTGTTATTTACAGTTGTTTTTCCGGTTTTTTTGCAAGCGCAACAATTGGCGTTTCCCGGAGCCGAAGGTTTTGGACGGTATGCATCAGGTATACGTGGTGTTACAACTCCTGAAGTATACCATGTGACTAACCTGAACGATTCGGGAAGCGGTTCACTCCGGGATGCAATCAGTAAACCCGGACGTATCGTTGTATTTGATGTTTCGGGAGTTATTAAGATCAATTCCCGCCTGGTATTTTCCGGTAATTCCTATATCGCCGGTCAGACAGCTCCTGGAGATGGAGTCATTATCTATGGAAATGGAGTTTCTTTTTCCGGCGCCAATAATCTGATCGTTCGTTATCTGCGCATTTATATGGGAAAAGGAGGGGATAGCGGAAAAGATGCCAGTGGTTTAGCCAATGGTACCAATATGATTTTCGATCACTTGTCTATTTGCTGGGGATTGGATGAAAATTTTTCTGTCAGTTGGGATGGCAAGGGTAGCGAACCCGGCGATATAACTATCCAAAATTCTATCATCGGGCAGGGTATACAGACTCACTCCTGCGGAGGTTTGATCCAGACAAGCGGAGGTGTTTCTATTATCGGTTGCCTTTATACGGACAATAAAACCCGAAATCCGAAAGTGAAAGGATTGAATCAATTTATCAATAATGTCGTGTCTAACTGGGGAAGCGGTGGCGGATACATTATGGGAGATACTTCCGGAGATTCCTGGGCATGGGTGGAAGGAAATTATTTCATCAGCGGACCTGCGAATTCCGGTAGTGCTTTTACACGGGCAACCAGCACATTCCAATTGTTCTGTAATGATAATATGATAGATACGAACCGGGATGGAATATTGAACGGTTCAGCGGCAACTTCCGATGTCTACGGTTCTCCTTCTATTAAACCGGATCGTAGCCAATTTACAAATATACCTAAAGTACATCCTGAAATTGCAGGAGGAGTGTTATCTGCCACGGCTGCATATAATAAAATAGTGGCTTCCTGCGGAGCTTCCCTACCAGCCAGGTCTGCCGTGGATGTTTTCCTGATTGACCAACTTCAGACACTTAAGAATGGAGCTTTGATCGCTAACGAAAAAGAAAATGGCATATATAATAATGTAGGTGTTGTCAGTTCAGGTACGAAACCATTAGATAGCGATAACGACGGAATGCCGGATGCTTGGGAAGAAAGTAACGGGTTGAATAAAAACGATGCAACCGATGCAACTAAAAAAGCGGCTAATGATTATTTGAATATAGAAAATTATATCAATTCCATCAACGCTCCTGTATCGCCTTATGTGCGTGCGGTCTCTAAAGTTGCAATGAAAAGCCGGGATATTACTTCTATCACGATTTCCTGGAAAAATAATACAGAAGATTGTGACGCCATATTGGTACAACGTTCCTTGACGGGTTCTTCTTTTGAAACGATAGCTACTTTAGGAGGAAATGCGATTGACTATCAGGCGACAGGTCTGAATGAAGACACTCCATATTATTTCCGCCTGATCGGAAAGAAAAACGGTTTGAGCGATTCGACTCCTTCCGAAGTGTTGAAAGTTTCTACAACAGGAACTCCCAGGATTCCTTATCAGAGCTATAATCCTTCCCCAGCAGAAGGAGAGACTTCCAGATTTTATACACAAGTGCCTTTCTATTGGGAAAATAATACCGGCCCTTGGGCGGGAAATGTAAGTTATACTTTCAATTTCGGAACTTCTTCCGATCAATTGGTAGAGAAGAAAGCCAATTTTTCAGAAATGGAATTCCTGATGGAAAATGCAAATTTAACAATGGGTAATACATACTATTGGAGGATAGACACCAAAAACGATTTAGGTACTGTGCATGGCCCCGTATGGAGTTTTAAAGCCGGTACCTATTCGTTTGTATCTTCTTATGTTGATGCCGGTACGGATTATACAGGAACAGATGGCGTCGGTTCCCGAGTCGGTCCAAAATCGGGAATTACCCTTGGTTCCGGAAAATCATATACTTCGAGACCGGGAACTTCCGATGAAATGAAGTTTAGTCTGAGTGGAGGAGCCATGAATAATTCTTCCAATAATGTTTATGATACCAAGGGCGCTTTGTATTGTTTTTATTTGAGCGGAGCCGATACAGATTATATAGAAGGAGCATTAACGACAAACAGCGGACAAAAATCAATTGCTTCTGTGAAAGTAAATGGTACCAGCGCAGGCGTAGATGCCGGTCTGACAGTTGCAGTCCTGTTTTCGGACAAGTTTCCTTTTTCCACTACTTCAATCATCGGATTTGACGAAATAGAGTTGCCAGCATGTCGTAAAGGAAATGACGGAGGTGTTTTGATAGCTCCCGTCGGCAGTAAATCTTTTCGTGTCTACCGGAAAGTGACTGTTTCTCCAAGCGCTACCATTGAAGATGCTTATTACATCGGAGGAAGTCACACTCCATTAGGCACCGGAGGTTCTCCGCGTATCGCCTATGTCGGAGCAACATTGGAATTGGTTTCCAATGACGGAAATCCGGAAGTGGATAC
>JAVBSK010000161.1:0-3888 GCA_031556755.1 Bacteroidales bacterium
CCATTCAATAAATTATAGCTGGACATAACGGATCCTACTTCCGCTTTTTGCACTGCAGATTTGAATGCCGGAAAATAGATTTCATTCAAAGTTCTCTCGTCGATATCCGAACTTACATAATTCCTGTCATAATCCTGGAAATTTGCGGTGAAGTGTTTGATAACCCCCATAACTCCATTGGCTTGTAGCCCTTTGATATATTCTGTTGACGTTTGAGCCGCCAGATAAGGGTCTTCTCCCATATATTCGAAATTGCGTCCGCACATAGGAGCACGATAGATGTTTACGCCGGGGCCAAGCAAGATGTTTACGCCTCTTGCCTTGCAATCGGATGCCAATGATTGTCCGTATTCATATGCCAGATCACGGTTCCAGGTCGATGCAAGCATCAATGCGCATGGATAGGCAGTGGAGGCTCCCCAGGTTCCCAATCCTTGAGGCCCATCCGACATTTTGGCTGAAGGAATATTCAAACGGGGAAAGGCTTTGGTGTACATCCAATCGACACCCCCGATGTAAATCAATTTTTCACGGGTGGTCATGTTTTTCAATAACTCGTCGGCTCTTTTTTCAACTTCTGGAGTGAGCCAGGATTGAGAATATGTATAACTTGCTATAAGTAGGAATATGACTATGAATGCATATTTCATCAATTTTCGTTTCATGTATTTTAATTTAATTTTATTATTATTAGATTGCGAGTTTGTCATCCTGAACTTGATTCAAGATCTCCTTATAAAATAATCATTTTGAATATCAGAGGATTGCAGTTCGATCTCGCAATGACAAAGAACGCTTTCATCCGACAATTACTTTTACGTTATAATTTTTTATGCCATTGTTAATGCTAACGATATAGATCCCAGGAGATAAAGCAATTTCTTTCTTTGTCCCGGCAAGAATTCCTTTTGTAACGGAAGCGCCTGCGATATTATAAATATGGTAATCAGAGAAAACATTTGTGTCACAGGAAATACTTATTTTTCCTTGTCCCGGATAGATAGAGTAAGGAGATGTTTCCTCTTTAGAAGTTTCGGTTCCTGCGCCTGTGTATTCTTTCCCGAACAATTGCCATTTCAAGAGTTGGGTGTTTGCGTTTCCATTATTTCCTTCCACATCAAGAAGAAATCTTGTAAATGGTATTTTACTGTCGATATTAAATCGCATGGCGGCATATCTGCTTGGGAAAGTATATTCAAACTGTCTGTCGAGTTCAATCCATCCCAGTTCTTCATTGTATCCGTTGAATGTCCATTTGGAAGGGTCACGGTCGGGGAATTCATCGGCAGAAGTCAATGTATATGAATCCAATTGATACGGTTTATCTAATTTTACTTCGACATAGAATTGTTTGGCGCCGCTCATGTAATACTTATTATTCAATTTGCGATTGAATAAGTTGTAGTATTTTTCCGACCAGCCGGATCCGGATGCTCCTTCCGGATATCCCGATATGTTGGATTCCAGATTAATACTTTCGGTAATATCTATTGGAAAACTTTTCCCATCAGTATTTGTTAAATAAGGCACTCCGAATAATTGCCATTCCGCTATGTGTATGTCGGCACCTCCTTTGGCGGTCAGCCGGTAATATTGCGCCGAGTTTGTCGCAGCCACGCCATACGATCTGTTGATTGTAAATAAATATCCGGAAGATAAATCTGTAGATGAATTAGGTGTCAGGAATTTCCACGTTTTACCATCTACGGATGATTCCAATGTCCATTGTGTAACATCGTCTATTGCATCTAATCCTGCTGACAATAAATAACTTGTCAGCAAAACCGGTTCTTTGCATTTTACCGTGATTTGAGTGGAAGTGATGCCGGATGCTTTGTATAGCGTAGATTCATCATTGTCATTCAGATAAGATAATGTTTCGTTGTTGTGTTGTGCTGAAATTTCCGCTTCATCAGTGAAATCTGCCTTGTAGGCGACTCTAACTATTCCCGGCCTGGGAATAGATTCACTTGTCAGATGGATTTCAAATTTATCCAGATTCGGACCATCATCGTTATATGTGCCGAAAGTGATTTTGTTTTTTCCTTTATCCATATAAATCAATGTGGAAATCATGGCGGGTGGCGCATTGTTCCAGTCGGCAGAGTTTTTTGTCGTTATAACCGATTTGGTATATTGGTTGACTTTTATAGATAATTTCCGTCCAGAACCCATAGAGAAGATTTTGAGTTCATATGTCCCGGATTCAGGAATTTCGATATCGACAAATTGTAGATACGATTTGGCATTCTGATTAAAGTCGCCAATGTATTTTCCTCCGGATAATCCGATGATCGTGGATCCATCCAATGGTTTTACTTTCAGGCTTCCGAACAAACGGGCGTTTTCTGCTTCCAACAGAATGGGAAATTCTCCGGGTTGTGGCGCAGTCAGGATTTCAAACTTATCTATATTCGGACCTCCTTGTCCGGAAGGATGCGGAGTTATTTTGATCGTATTTTTCCCCTGGTTCAGATGAATGTAAATACTCATTGTTTTTGTTGGCGGAGTATTCCAATCTGAAGTTCCGGTAATGATGGTTGAGATTGTCTCTACATCATTATTCGCTTTGACGGCGATGGAACGGGATCCTATACAGGTATAGTATGTTTTGAATTCATACGTACCCTCTTTGGTAATTTCAATATTGGAAAATACGATAGAACTTCCGGAGTCATTATCTCCCACATATGCATTGTCGGAATAACCGTTCACGTATTTTACTTTTGCCGGAGCGGTCAATGTTCCTGCTTCTGCTTCAAGCGATACAACTACTTCCTGTGCCGTCAATGTCGGCATGAATAGCAATGATAAAAAGCCTGGAAGTAATATTTTCAATGGGTTTATTAGGTTCATTGTTTATTTATTTAATATTTTAGTTACAAGTTACGAGTTATAAACTCGTCTATACAAAGCAGAATTTTGTTTTTTAATTTATATTCACTTGAGCTCCTTTTTTCAAACTTCCGTTTCCTTTGTATACTTTACCATTGAGAAGAATTTCCACATTGATGTTTTTAATTTCTTTCTCCACTTTTCTTTTTCCTTCTTTAGCAGACAGTTTTACATTTACTGTATTTCCTGTTTTTTCGGCAGTGAAGTTCATCAAAGCATAATTTCCGCATTGGAACGCCCATCCGTCACCGGCGTCGGTATAGAGTTGACCTTTTGCTTTTCCTTGTTCATCTAAACAGACAATAAGAGTGAGCGGATCAAAGGAATTTTCATTGGTATTTTGAATAATCCTTCCGGCAGGAATGATACTTCCTCCTTTAACTTTCAGTTTGGCCTGGTATTTATCGTACAAGTCGCCATCAACCAAACTTAATTCTTCCCAGATACCGAAAGGCAAGGTCGGATTTTTGGAAAAGGCCGGGATTACAAGTAGGCTTTCTCCCATGAGGAAGGCTTCTTGTTCGCTTCTTAATCTCAAATCCTGCGGATTGGCAAAGAAAACAGGCGCCATTAATGGCATACCGGTTTGTGATGCGTCATAAAACAAGGTGTATATATAGGGAAGCAAACGATAACGGCGTTCTAATGAGATGCGTGATGTTTTTTCAATCGCTTCACCGAAAGCCCAAGGTTCTTTGTCGTTTGTTCCGGCGCAGGCATGTCCACGGACAAAAGGCATAAATACGCCGAATCCCAACCAGTTCGCCCATAAATCACCGTCTGTATTGTTCAGGAATCCGCCGATATCAGGACCATTATAAGGTTGTCCCGACAGACCTAATGTGATAGACATCGGAACAGATAGTTTTAAATGATCCCATCCCGCCCAGTTGTCGCCTGTCCATGTGGCGGCATAGCGTTGTCCGCCCAGCAAATTGGAACGGGTAAGGATGAACGGGCGTTTATCGGGGTTTACAGCCATGATGCCACTGA
>JAVBSK010000012.1:0-5542 GCA_031556755.1 Bacteroidales bacterium
CTGGGTTCGGCGGGTTGTTCAGGACGAACAGACTCATATTTTCAGTGCTCAGGTCTGGAGTCCGGAACATCCTTACCTATTTAAAACCAAAAAATTCAAACCTGATGTAGCTCCTTTATTGATATATGAATGCCATATAGGTATGGCTTGTGATCAGGAAAGAGTAGGGACATACAGGGAATTCAAAGAAAAAATATTACCCCGCATTGTTGATGATGGTTATAATGCCATACAGATTATGGCTATACAGGAACATCCATACTACGGTTCTTTCGGATATCACGTGTCGAGTTTCTTTGCGGCTTCTTCAAGGTTTGGAACACCTGAGGACTTGAAAGAATTGATTGATGCCGCTCATGAATCAGGAGTAGCCGTAATTATGGATATTGTTCATTCTCACGCAGTTAAAAACGAACTGGAAGGGCTTGGTCGTCTGGATGGTACGTTCACGCAATATTTTCATGAGAATCAACAAAGAAGAGAACACCAGGCATGGGATTCCCTTTGTTTTGATTACGGAAAAAATGAAGTCTTGCATTTCCTGCTGTCTAATTGTAAATTTTGGATGGAGGAATATGGGTTTGATGGATTCCGTTTCGACGGAGTGACATCCATGTTGTATTACAGTCATGGATTGGGTGAGGGATTTTCCAGTTATGGGGACTATTACAACGGTCATCAGGACGGGGATGCAATTGCGTATCTCACTCTGGCTAATAAACTGATTCATGAGGTGAATCCTTCTGCAATAACGATTGCGGAAGAAGTCAGCGGAATGCCCGGTCTGGCAGCCAGAACTGAAGATGGCGGATATGGATTTGATTACCGGATGGCAATGAATATTCCTGATTACTGGATTAAAACACTAAAAGAAAAACAAGATCAGGATTGGCATACCTCTGGTATTTGGTGGGAAACGACTAATCGTCGTGCTGATGAAAAAACAATCAGTTATGCAGAGAGTCACGATCAGGCGTTGGTCGGAGATAAAACTTTGATATTCCATTTGATAGACTCTGATATGTATTGGCATATGCAAAAAGGAGATCAGAACCTGAGGGTAGACCGAGGGCTGGCTTTGCATAAAATGATTCGTTTGGTGACCTTATCGACAATCAATGGAGGATATCTTAACTTCATGGGAAACGAGTTTGGTCATCCGGAATGGATTGATTTTCCGCGTGAAGGTAACGGCTGGTCTTATAAATATGCCCGTCGTCAATGGGATTTAGTGGATAATCAGGATCTTAAATATCATTATCTGGGAGATTTTGATAAGAAAATGATTCACCTTGTCAAAGGAATTAAGAACTTTCAGAAACTTCCGTTGCTCAGATTGTGGGATAATAACGGAGATCAGGTTTTGGCGTACCAACGCAAAGACTATATTTTCGTATTCAATTTTAATCCTACAAGATCATTCAGTGACTACGGAATTTTAACTCCTTACGGAGGGGAATATAAAATTGTCTTGAATACGGATAATCCTGCATTCGGCGGTTTTGGACTGAACGACGACAATCAAACTTATATTTCCCAACACGATCCTTTGTATAAGAAAGAAAAGAAAGAGTGGATAAAACTTTATTTACCAGCTCGTACGGGAATGGTTTTGCAGAAACAAAAATGATAGAATAGAACTATGAAAGCGTCTAAAGAATTAAGTAGGAGTGCGGATATTGTGCAAAATAGCATTAATTCAATAGAAGAGGAAATTAAATTTTTGTCAGCATACATTCATGAGTTTCATGAGATGAGTCGCAAAGTAGTCGGAGAATATGCTGATTATGTAGATTCGAAACTTGCTGCCGCGAATAGAGAATTTGAAATCGGGACGTCGATGTTTTCTGATTTACAGGATTATCTGTTGTTAGCTAATCCCGAAGTCACCATCATTTGCGAAAGATACAATCAATTCCGGTTGATCCGGGAGTCCTATGAAAGTATCAAGAAGGATGATAATCTGAAAAAAACGCCTGAACTTTCGGAAAGGAGAGAATATGTCGAAACACAGATTAAAAATCACGGAAAATATTTCAAACAATTTAAAGAACTATACGATAAACATATAGAAAACTGGCAGTTACTGGTTGATATCAATACTACGGAACAAAAATATGGGGCATGGGCTTTGTTTACGAGTGGAATGGAGTTGTATCAGGACAAAGTTCAATTGGTGCTGTCGCCCAGACTTTTTCTCCTGTTGGAGAAAATGGAGAAAAATCTGATTTCTCTGGAAGATCTCCGAAAAAGTTCTGATTACAGCGAAATAAAAGATTTTATAGCCAATGTAAGAACCCATAAAGAGTTTTTGATGAACAGAGTTGCTGAAGTATTGCGTACTAGTTATGCCGAAATCAATGAGAAAAAGAAATCAAAACTCTCGGGAGTACATCGTGTGTATATTAATATGATCAATGATTTGTACGAAAAAAAGTATGCGAATGTTCCCATACAGCACAACATGCAATCTTCTTTGCTGGAATTGGAGGACAATGTCAAATTTCTCAGACATCGACTCAATGAAATGAAATCTTGTTGTGAGTAATATTATCTTTTGTAATAAATAATTAAATACTTATGTTATATTCATTTGTCTTTAATCCTATCCTTAAATCAGTTATTTGGGGAGGAGATAAGATTTGTCATTTTAAAGAAATATTACCGTTGGAAAGCGGTATCGGGGAAAGTTGGGAAATATCCCATGTGAAAAATAATGTTTCTGTTGTCTCAAACGGATCTTTGAAAGGCAGATCCCTGGATGATTTAATAGAGATGTACGGAGCTGATCTGCTTGGGAAAAAAGTGGTTGCCCTTTTTGGAAAATCATTTCCGTTACTGATAAAATTCATAGATGCCAGGGAGGCTTTGTCAATTCAGGTGCACCCCGATGATCAGTTGGCCAAAGAACGGCATCATTCTTTCGGAAAGACGGAGATGTGGTATGTGATTGATGCTATTCCCGGTTCCTTCTTGTATTCCGGCTTTGAAAAACAACTTTCACCGGATGAATATATCCGTAGTGTAGAGGATAGTACCTTTACAGATATGTTGGCTAAACATGATGTGAAATCAGGAGATGTCTTTTTCCTGCCTGCCGGCCGCGTACATGCGATTGGGGCAGGTTGCTTCATTGCAGAAATCCAACAAACATCCGATATTACTTACCGGATTTATGATTTCAACCGTAAAGATGCCAATGGAAATCCGAGGGAATTACATACTGAATTGGCGAAAGATGCAATCGATTACCAGATATATTCAGATTATAAACTGAACTATACGCCACAAGCAAATACCGTACAGCCCTTGGTGAATTGCCCTTACTTCACGACCAACCTGATTGAAATCGACGAAGCTAAAGAGATAGATCTGAAACAGCGGGATTCTTTTACCATCTATATCTGTATGAAAGGAAAACTATTGTTGCAGGATGCTTTCAAAAATCAGTTGGAACTGCATCAGGGGCAAACCATCTTGGTGCCGGCGACCTGTGAATCGGTCGTTTTTACTCCATCTGAAGATTGTAAATTACTGGAAACTTTCATCGGATAACTCAGTTATGAGTTACGAATTGACAACAAGTATCCAAGAATACCCACTTTCAATTCTCAATTTTCAGTTCTTTCAAGATCAGTTGATTCGCTTGTTTTACCCATTCCCGGAAACCTTCGGAAGAATGGTGTGTGGGGATGTATTTCATGAATTCGGGAAGGTCGAAACGATCGGCTATAACCCCGGCGCCTATTTGCATGGCATCAAAAGCATTGCACAATTGTTCGATATGGACAGGAACCATCAATACGGGTTTGCCTAAATAGATGGCCTCACAAACAGATTCGAACCCTGCGGTTGTCGCATATCCCATAGACCCCGCCATGTATTGGATGAACAAAGTGTCGTTGAGGCGGTGAAAAGTCAATTTGTCATTCACAACAAGTGTCTCAGGAGCGTCTTTTCTGTCCCAGAAGAAATGCATATCCACGTCCGGAATCAGGGACTGGGAACGGATTACTTCTTCTTCATAGGTATCATTCAGCAGATAACCGTGCAAATAGTTTCCTTTCTCCGGAACAATTTCTAATACTGCTTTGCGCAATAGGGGAGGTGTTACCACTATCCTTTTCTTATTGCTTACGGAAATATTTTCCTCTTTCTGGTAGAATGACAGAGCGATCAATTTGGACGCTCCGATGCAGGTGAAATAGGTAAAGAGTCGCAGTTGATATAAAGCTCCCTGGAATCCTTCCGGAAATTTAAACTCCGGATGCAGGAATAAATATTGGTGGGCGATACAGATCAGTCGTTGTCTGGGAGGGAAAACAGCGTATGAAATACCCGCCAGCAAATCATAAAAGTTAATGACTACATCTGCGCCTGATTGTCTGACTTGTCTTCGAATGAAGCAGATACTTTTCAGATAGACCGGCGATTTCAACAGGTTGACAAATATGGTCTTGAAAATACTGGGTCTTTTGGCATTGTGAAAAAAGAGAAAATTAGGACTTTCAAAAGATTTTACCGGAGTTCCTATATGCCGGGAGAAAAAAGCGGGTAGTTCCCTTCGTTTACTTTTTCCGACAAGAACTGCTACCACTTCATGTCCATTATTGATCAGAAGCTCTCTTAATGAAAGCGCCTGTGTGAGATGTCCTCTCCCTTCTCCTTGGATGATAAACAAGTATTTCATTGATTTGGCTACTATAAAGGTGCAAAAATTCGGCAGACAGATTCCCATAGCTTCTTTCTTAACGGGCGTTTTTTCCATTCCCGCAAGAGTATTTCCTCACAATTTTTCATGTCTTCAAAGAAGATATTTCTCATTTGCGAAGCAATTTCGAGATCATAAATGTAAGAATTTATTTCGAAATTACACTCAAAACTGCGAAAATCCATATTGGCAGAGCCTAGAACAGAAATAAAATCGTCGCAAACGATGGACTTGGAGTGAATAAATCGTTTTTTATAGATGTATATCCTGACTCCCGCACTCAATAAACTTTCAAAATAGGAATGTGCGGCAGGGTTCACAATCGGCATATCTGCTTTCTCCGGCATCATCATCCTTACATCCACTCCTCCCAGGGCGGCTGCTTCCAGAGCTTGCTGTAAGCCATCGGTCGGAAGAAAGTAAGGCGTTTGTATGTAAAGATATTTATTCGCATTCATAACAATATGGATCGTAGCCTGTAAAATATTTCGCCAGGGGCTGACGGGAGTGCCGGTGGTAATCTGTATCAGGTTTTCTGTCTTCTTCGGACAGGCGGGAAAGTATATGCGGTCTTCTATCAGCGGCATACCGGATGAATACCAGTCGAGGATAAAGTTGGCCTGCAATCCGTGTACGCCTTTACCGCTTATCCGGATGTGGGTGTCACGCCATTCCCTGTAATCGTTGGAAATATTCATGCCGCCCATATAACCGATATTTCCATCGATCACGACGACCTTCCTGTGATTCCGGTAGTTGACTTTGCTGTGAAACATAGGTAAAGTCACTTTCATAAAGGAATTGACTTCTACCCCCGCTTTTTTCATTTCA
>JAVBSK010000052.1:0-7812 GCA_031556755.1 Bacteroidales bacterium
GATAATCTTTCCAATTCCAATGCGGACGTGATTGATGGAATCGAAAAAATTACCGGTATTCGCCCTGCCTTTGAGAAGATAGACTGTAATGATTTCGACGGAATGAAATCTATTTTTGAAAAATACAAAGGAATCAAGGGAATTATTCATTTTGCAGCCAGTAAGGCCGTTGGAGAATCTGTCCAAAAGCCCTTACTTTATTATAGAAATAATATTGTTTCTTTACTTAATATCATGGATCTGATGCCGGAATATGGAGTCGATGGATTGGTTTTCTCTTCTTCCTGTACGGTTTACGGTCAGCCGGATATTCTTCCTGTGGATGAAAATGCACCGATCAAACCTGCGTTGTCTCCTTATGGAAATACAAAGCAAATCAATGAAGAAATTATCCGGGATACAATATATGCAGGAGTTCCATATAAAAGTGTTATCCTGCGCTATTTTAACCCCATAGGAGCGCATCCTACCGCTGAAATCGGCGAATTGCCCTTGGGTGTTCCTCAGAATTTGATTCCTTTTGTGACGCAAACCGCCATAGGAGTGCGTGAACAACTCAGTGTTTTCGGAGATGACTACAATACTCCTGACGGCTCTTGCATCAGGGATTATATAAATGTTGTCGATTTGGCAAAGGCACATGTTGTGGCAGTTGACAGAATGTTGCAATGCAAATCGAAAGCCAATGTGGAAACATTTAACCTGGGTACCGGACGTGGATTATCCGTATTGGAATTGATTAATGCGTTTGAAAAATCTACGGGAGTCAAATTAAACTATAAGATCGTCGGACGTCGGGAAGGTGATATTGAAAAAGTCTGGGCAAATCCGGATTTTGCAAACAATGAATTAGGCTGGACTGCAAAGGAAACCATTGAAGATACTTTGCTGTCGGCCTGGAAATGGCAACTTAAATTAAGAGAAAAGGGAATCATGTGATTTTCTCCTCCTGAAGAATAATGTTTACAGGAAAACAACTCAATAGGGGGATACTACAAGTCTGTTTTGTACTCTTGCTTTTATTCCTTTTCGTGATTATATGTTCAGAGCTGAGCTATTTTATTAGTTCGGTGCTGGGGGCATTCACGTTGTATCTGTTGTTGAGAAATCCTCAAAGGAAATTAGAAGCGAAAGGATGGAGTAAAATGCTGACGACATCTATCCTTTTGTTTCTTGTTATTTTGATTGTATTTGTTGTCGGAGGAGCTTTAGCGGGTACGATGTATGCCAAACTTAAGGACTTTCAACCTCAAATCATCATGGATAATATCAAATACGTACATGACTTCCTTCTCAGAAAAACCGGATATGATATTTTTTCCAGAGAAATGTCTACCAATCTCATCCAATCGGCATCCAAAATACTACCCAATTTGTTCTCTGTTACCGGGAATCTTGTTGCAAATGTCCTGATGATGGTTTTTTTGCTGTTTTTTATGTTGCAATCGAGTCAGAAAATGGAGTCTGAAATAGAACGTAACCTTCCGTTTTCTCAGGAAAGTATATCCCTGTTAAAGAAAGAAACGCTGAATATGGTGGTTAGCAGCGCCATCGGAATTCCTATTATTATGCTGGGACAAGGTCTGGTTGCCGCTTTGGCATATTGGTTCCTGGATGCCGGAGATCCGGTGGTTTGGGGAATTCTTACGGGAATATTCGGATTGATACCGGTCATAGGCACTGCAGGTATCTGGATGCCTTTGGCCATAAATATGTTGCTCTCAGACCAAATTTGGCAAGGTATTGTCCTCATCATATACGGGTTTGTGGTTATTTCGAGCATAGATAATCTGATTCGAATGGTTTTCCTGAAAAAATATGCAAATATCCACCCTGTTATAGCCATTTTCGGGATCATTTTAGGAATGAGCCTTTTTGGATTCTGGGGGATTATATTTGGACCATTATTAATATCAGGTTTCCTTTTGTTGATAAGAATTTACAAGAATGAGTTTACAACGGACAAGGAAATTTAATTTTTTAAAAGAATTGATATATGAATTTTAAATATATAGTACCTGGATGTTGCAGAATGACCGATAAGGGCTGTAGCAAAAAACAGGATACAAAGTTGAATGTTTATGACTGGCTTTGTGATATCCCGGAGGCGGAACAAGCCACTAATTATGTGGAAGTTCAATTTAAAAATACGAGAAAAGGATATTATGTCAACAGTACGGGCATAGAACTGGAAAAAGGAGATGTTGTGGCTGTGGAATCGAATCCCGGACATGATATCGGGACTGTTACGTTGACAGGAAAGTTGGTTTTACTTCAAATGAAAAAGCAACGGGTTCGCTTCGATAGTGAAGTGAAACGCGTGTATCGCAAGGTAAAACCCGCCGATATGGAAAAATTTGAAGAAGCCAAGGCAAAAGAACATGATACGATGATTCGTTCGCGTCAAATCGCAAAAGATCTTGGTTTGCAAATGAAAATCGGCGATGTGGAATATCAGGGAGATGGAAATAAAGCTATCTTTTATTATATCGCAGACGATAGGGTTGATTTTCGTCAATTGATTAAAGTCTTGGCGGAAACATTCAAAGTCAGGATCGAGATGAAACAAATCGGGGCGAGACAGGAAGCTGGCAGGATCGGAGGAATCGGCCCTTGCGGACGGGAACTTTGCTGCTCGGGGTGGATGACCAGTTTCGTTTCTGTGTCAACCGGCTCGGCTCGCTATCAGGATATATCCCTGAATCCGCAGAAATTAGCAGGTCAGTGTGCTAAATTGAAGTGTTGTTTGAATTACGAGGTAGATGCATATGTGGAAGCCCAAAAAAGATTTCCTTCGCGGGAAATTCCACTGGAAACCAAGGATGCAACTTATTATCACTTTAAAACTGATGTATTTAAAAACCAGATGTCATATTCGACGGATAAACATTTTGTCGCCAATCTGGTCACAATTTCTCCTGAACGGGCGTTTGAGATTATCAATATGAATCGCCGCGGCGAAAAACCGCTTACCTTGAACGGAGATGACGGAGAGAAAAAATCCAAGAAAGATAGTCATGATATACTTGGAGAAAGTGTTACCCGTTTTGATAATAACTTGAAAAAGAAAAAGAAAAAAAATCCAGAAGGAAATCGTAATAATCATTTCGGGAATAATCCGCATACCAATAATCAACAGAAAGGCGGTAAGCCTCAACAACAACAACAACAACAACGAATCGAAGGTCAATCTAATGAACATAAGGAAGTTAGAAAGAAAATAGTTTTGAATAGGAATTCGGATAAAAAGGATGGTGAGAAAAAGAATGAATGAATATAAATTCCTGATCATGTGTCTATTGTGCATCCTTTCATTTGCATGCTCAAAGAAAGATGTATATGTTGAGTTTGATTCTTTTACACAATCCGAATGGAATAAAAATGAGATTGCTAAGTTTGAAGTAGAAATCAATGATACGATTACCCCGTACGATATTTTGATCGCAGTGCGTAACAATGATTTATATGAATATCGGAACCTCTGGTTATTCGTCCGCTTTGAGACGCCTTACGGAAGTGTGAGAAATGACACCCTGAACTGTGAATTGGCTGATGAATTCGGGAAATGGCACGGACAAGGCATCAGCTTGTATGAAATGGAATTTCCTTACGAACAATCAGTTGTTTTTCCCCGAAAAGGAAGATATATCTGCTCTATCCGGCAAGGAATGAGAGAAGATACTTTGGGTGGAATCAGTGATATCGGGATCAGGGTAACGCGTTCTCAAGAATAACAGAATCAGGAAACTATAATTGCCGGAAACAATTGGGAGAAAATGAAGAACCCCATTACCAGGGAAGCAAAAAGAACAACTCCTTTTGACTTTTCGGATTCTTTCTCATCATTTTCCTCCTCTTTTATTTTGGTGAAATTCATGATGACGCCCAGGGAAATGAATAGGGTTCCCAGAACGAGTAAACCGAAAGTATATTGAGGCAGGATTTCCTGGATGCGGGCGTATATGGATAAAATGCCTAAAGCGATGGAAGTTGCAGATAGAATAGTTGTCTTATTATTTATTTTCATAATCTCACGTTGAGCGGTTTCTTTGGAATTGTCATTTGTTGAATTCATAACAGGAAGTCTTAATTAAGTGTTTTTATTGTAAAACAAAATTATTGCTTTACTTACAAACACAAGAAAAATAATATCCGGTTTTTCTACAGTTCTTCTTTTTTTAACATAAAGACCGGAGAAGACGATAAAAAACTAATAAAAATTATATAAAATTCAATTAATATTTAAAACAGACAGTCCGGATAGAAATGAAATTTGATTATCTCATAACTTCTCTCTATTTTCGTCATTAAAATTGTGTAATATAAATGGAAAATAGAAATAAAATCTCCTGTCTGAGGATAAAACAACCAATTAATAGTTTGCTGCTAGATTTGTATGAATGAAAAAGAAATAATCAGGATTTATTGTAAGAATAATCAAAAATATTACGACTTTGAGGCCGGAATTTCAGTGTTGGAAATCTATAACCGGATTGATTTCAAGACACATTATCAGTTGACCTGTGCGAAAGTCAATAATAAAACGGAAAGCCTCAGATTCAAGTGTTATCGCTCCAAAGATATTGAATTCCTGGATATTAGGGAACCTTCCGGTCTGCGGACTTATGTGCGTTCACTCTGTTTTATTTTGTCGAAAGCCGTAAGTGATTGTTTTCCGAACTCTCATATTTACATAGAACATCCTTTGTCCCGGGGTTATTACTGTGACCTTGAAATCGGACGTAAAGTGACCGAACAGGATGTCGAAGTGCTTAAAAAAAGGATGTGGGAAATCATTGATACCAATTATCCTTTTGAAGTATGTCACGGACAAACCAATGAGGTAGTTTCTATTTTCCGTTCGCTTGGAAAAGAAGATAAAGCCAAATTGTTCGAGACCATAGGACAGGTATATACGACTTACCATATATTGGATGGACACGTTGATTATTATTATGGAGCATTACTTCCATCGACAAATTATATTTATATGTTTGAGTTGACCAAGTATAACGGAGGCTTGCTGTTGAGGATTCCGTCGACAGAGAATCCGAGGGAATTGCAACCTTTGCTCAAGCAGGAAAAAATGATGAAAGTATATACCGACGAAATAGAATTTCTTCGTGTCTGGGGGTTGATGAATGCCGGAGATTTGAACAAAGCTCACTTGAACGGAGAAATTCCCTTACTTGTCAAAGTTGCGGAAGCCATGCAGGAAAAACTGATTGCACAAATGGCGGAAACGATTGCTCAAAAATACAAAGAAGGAGTCCGGATCATCCTCATTGCGGGGCCTTCTTCTTCCGGCAAAACCACTTTTTCTAAAAGACTTCATGTCCAGTTGATGACCAATAAGATACGTCCGATGAATCTGTCACTCGACGATTATTATGTCAACAGAGTAGATACGCCCCTGGACGCCAAAGGAGGATATGATTTTGAATCCTTGTACGCCATTGATTTGAATACTTTCAATGAAGATCTGAATAAAATTTTAGCTGGAGAGGAAGTTGCTTTACCTACTTACGATTTTACTACGGGAACCCGTATATACCGGGGAAATACGATCAAACTGAAAGAAAATTCGGTGTTGATAATGGAAGGAATTCATGCCCTGAATCCTGAATTGTTGCCGCAGGTTGATTCGTCCACTACATTTAAAATATATGTTTCTGCATTGACCTCAATCTCTTTGGATGATCACAACTGGATTCCGACGACTGATAACCGCCTGATTCGACGCATTGTGCGGGATTATCAATTCCGGAAATATTCGGCTAAAGATACAATATCCCGTTGGCAAAGCGTGAGGGAAGGAGAGGATAAATGGATATTTCCTTATCAGGAAAATGCGGATGCTATGTTTAATTCTGCCATGTTGTATGAACTGGCGGCTTTGAGGCGCTATGCCGAGCCTATTTTATCTGAGGTTTTGCCTTCGGATCCCGAATATTCGGAAGCTTATCGCTTGTTGAAATTCCTGAAATATTTCACTTATATAGATATCAATGAATTGCCTAATACATCCTTGCTGAGGGAATTCCTGGGAGGAAGCAGTTTCAGGTATTGATGAGAACTATTTGTAGATTGCATTTGTTTTTTCGAAAGAGTTAGTATTTTATTACTTTCCACTTCTTAAAAAATAAAAAAATCATGATAAAGCAACAACTTAGTCAGAAGTTACAGCAAAAGTTATCTCCTTTACAAATCCAGCAGGTCAAGATGTTGGAACTGACTTCGCTTGAACTGGAAGACCGGATCAATCAGGAATTGGAAGAAAATCCGGCGTTGGAAGAGGGAGAAGAAGATTTCTCCTCCGAGAAAGAAGATTTACACGATTTGGATGAATATGATGCTTCTGAAGATGCAGGTATAGACCTTTCACTCGGGGACTATCTGACCGAAGATGATATTCCCGATTATAAATTACAGGAAAATAATTATTCTAAAGACGACAAGCGGGAAGATATACCTTACTCAGAAGGAGAATCATTTCAGGATTTCCTCTTTGAACAATTGAGGTTAAGAGATTTGCCCGAAGAAGATCTCAGAATAGGAGAATATTTGATAGGAAACATAGATGAGGATGGTTACCTGAGACGAGAACCGGGCGCCATTTCCGATGACCTCGCATTTCAATATGGGATTGATATTCCGGTTGAAAGAATATCCGGTGTGCTGAAAGTCCTCAAAGAATTGGACCCCCCGGGAATCGCCGCCAGGGATTTGCAGGAATGCCTGCTTCTTCAATTGAAAAGAAAAGAAAAAACGCAACAACGGGAATATGCAGTCTTGATCATAGAAACATATTTTACGGAATTTACCAAAAAGCATTTTGATAAAATACAAAAGGCGATTGAAATTGACGAAGATATATTGAAAGATGTGATCAGGGAAATCACTTTGTTGAACCCTAAGCCGGGAAATGCATGGGAAACCAATCTGGAGTCGAAGATGTCTCAGATTATCCCGGATTTTGTAGTTGAAAACGTCAACGGACAATTATTTCTGAATATGTCCAATCAGAATATTCCGGAACTCCGGGTCAGTAAAGGATATGTGGAAATGCTTGATGAATATGGAAAAAATAAGAAAAATACATCGACGGAACAGAAAAATGCACTTATCTTTGTGAAGCAGAAATTGGATTCCGCCCGTTGGTTCATAGATGCAGTCAAACAACGTCAGGATACCTTGAAAGGGACAATGTTATCCATCATGGAACTCCAACACGATTTCTTCCTTTCGGGAGAAGAATCGGATTTGAAACCGATGATTTTGAAAGATGTGGCGGAATTGAGCGGATATGATATTTCCACTATATCAAGGGTAAGTAATAGTAAATATGTACAAACGAGCTTTGGAACTTATCCGTTGAAATATTTCTTTTCAGAAGGCTTGATTAATGAGGCGGGAGAAGAAGTTTCAACGCGAGAGGTCAAAGCGATTCTCAAACAGAGTATAGAGGAAGAAGACAAATCCAAACCGTTGACCGATGACGCATTGGTCGGCGTACTGAAAGAAAAAGGTTATGAAGTGGCCAGGAGAACCATTGCTAAATACAGGGAACAACTGGGTATTCCGGTAGCGCGGCTGAGGAAAGAAATCTGAGGAGATAGTATTTCCACACATATATATAACTTATAAATATTAATGTATCATGAAGAAGATTATTTTATTTTTTACAGTATTACTCAGTGTGTCCATGTTTATGTCTTGCGGATCGGACGATGAAGGAAATGAGGGAGTTACTAATGTCAAATCGTATGAGACATCCGGAATTTCAAGTTCCCCAATGGTTTCCGATTCAAT
>JAVBSK010000253.1:0-2681 GCA_031556755.1 Bacteroidales bacterium
CAGGTCATCTTGCAACGCTTTCTTATTGATTGTTTTCCCTGTAAACTGAAAAACTAAAGGTGTACTTTTTTATCCAAAGGCTTGTTTGATATCATCTTTGATATCTTCAATGTGCTCCAATCCAACAGATAACCGGAGTAAATCAGGAAAGATACCTGCTGAAATTTGTTCTGATTCACTTAATTGACGGTGAGTGGTTGAAGCCGGATGAGTAATCAATGTTCTCACATCCCCTACATTTGTCAGATGGCTGATTAATTCCAATTTCTCAACAAATTGTACGGTTTTCTCCAATCCTCCTTTCATACGGAAGGTCAATACGCCTCCAAAGCCATTTCGTAAATATTTTTGGGCAAGTTTGTGATATTTGTGATCAGGTAGACCCACATAGTTCACATCATATACATGGGGTAGTTCCTGTAACCATTGAGCCAAAGCCATTGTGGTTTCACAAATCCTGTCCATGCGGATGGAAAGAGTCTCTATTCCTTGGATCAATTGCCATGCATTGAAAGGACTGATAGCCGGACCCATATCTCTCAGGTTTTCGGCGACACAACGCATTGTGAAAGCGATATTGCCGAATTTTTCCCAAAATTTGATGCCGTGATATCCTTCCGAAGGTTCCGAGTATTTGGGAAACTTACCATTGCCCCAATTGAAATTACCTCCATCTACGATGATTCCTCCCATGCTGTTACCATGTCCGCCAATCCATTTTGTTGCCGATTCGACAACAATGTTCGCTCCGTGCTTAATAGGCTGGGAGAGGTAACCACCACCACAGAAAGTGTTATCTACAATCAAAGGGATACCGTATTTATCAGCTAATGCGGCTAACTTTTCGATATCAGGAATATTGAAATAAGGATTGCCTATATTTTCCGTGTATAAAGCTTTCGTATGCTCATCAATAAGTTTCTCCATCTCTTCGGCGGAATCATCAATAGCTTTGCGTACTTCAAATCCCAAATCTTTGAAAGAGACAAAAAATTGATTGTATGTTCCTCCATATAAGTAAGGGGATGTCACAAAATTATCTCCTGATTTCATCAGGTTCATGAACGTTATCATTTGAGCGGATTGTCCGGAAGCCAGAGCGACAGCGGCTATGCCACCTTCAAGTGCTGCCATGCGTTGTTCCAGGATTGCCGTAGTTGGATTGTTCAGCCGAGTGTAAATATATCCCGGGACATTTAAGTTAAACAGATCAGCACCATGTTCCGCACTATTGAAAGTATAAGCTGTTGTTTGATACAAAGGAACAGCCCTGGAATTGGTGTGATCGGGAGAATACCCTGCGTGTACTTGCAAGGTTTCAAAACGTAATTTTTTTGAATCCATAAAGCATTTTTGTATTAGGAAAATACAAAGGTAATTCTTCTTTTCGTAGAAAATGATGTAAAAAATGCAAATAATAACTTTCAAATGTCAAAATTCGCTTATCTTGGAGCTTTTTTGAACAGGTAAGCCGCGATGAAACTGTATACGATATTGGGAATCCAGACCGCGACAAAAGGGCTTACCAGTCCTGAAACCGCGAAAGAAGATGTTATCTGCATGAAAAGAATATAAGAAAAACTCAGGAGTAATCCAAGCCCGATATTAAGTCCCATTCCTCCTTTGATCTTTCGAGAAGATAATGACGCCCCGATGATCGTAAGGATAAATGCCGAAAGGGACATGGAAAATCGTTTATGAAATTCGATTTCGAAAAGCTGAACGTTTCCAATCCCTCTTTCCTTTTGTCTGTTAATGTATTTGTAGAGTTGAGGAGTGGTCATTTGTTCGCAGTCGTTCACGGAAATCAGGAAGTCGGATGGAATTACCCTGAGAGTGGTATCCAGTTTTTCCCCGGAGAAAATTTCTTCTTTCATTCCGGTGAAATTCCGTACGGTGTAATTGTATATGACCCAGTGATAGGCGGAATCATATTCTATCCGTTCTGCCACAAGTCTAGATTTCAGTTCCTTTCCATCGAACCTGTCTAAAGAAAAATGAGTGCCTCTTTTCGTTTCGTCGTTGTAGGAATCAAAATAGGCGATCAGGCCTTTTTCTACCCCGAATTGAATGTTGGAGGCATAATCGACTTTTTTATTTCTGAAGTTTTTATTCTGGAATTCTATCCTGACCTTGTTGGCGGGAGGAATGACGAAACTATTGAAAGAAAAGGTTACAATGGCTATGATTCCTGCTGAAATCATATAAGGTCTCATCAATCTATTGAAATTGATTCCATTGGAGAGAATGGCGATAATCTCGGAATTATCCGCCATTTTTGAGGTGAAAAAAATAACGGAAATGAATGTGAATAAGGAACTGAAGAGATTCGCATAATAGGGTATAAAATTCAGATAATAATCTAATACAATGGATTTTATCGGAGTGGAATTTTTAATGAAGTCATCAAGCCTCTGGTTGATATCCAGCATGACAGAAATAGAAATAATCAATATGATGGAGAATACATAAGTTCCTAAAAACTTTTTGATAATGTAGATGTCTATGATCTTTAATCCAAACATGAGAAAATTATTTACAATTTAACTTTTACTCCCTAAGTTTTCCTACAACCTGTTACTGATTCTGGGAATCATTGTCCTTTTCCATTCGGAGAAATCCCCTTCGATAATATGTTTACGGGCTTCTTTTACCAACCAGATGTAGAACGCAAGATTATG
>JAVBSK010000360.1:0-5251 GCA_031556755.1 Bacteroidales bacterium
ATTTATGGTTTAAGGATATTTAAGAAGAATTAAGAGTTAAAAACTAAAAACTGGAAATTATTCTCCAATCTCAATTCAGCTCCCATCTCCATGAACATGTGCGAGTAAAAAGAAGTAAAGTCCCCAAATATCCTTTTCAAAAACGTTTTTTTTTTGTGTTTGAAAAATAAAAGAGGTCCTTTTGGAAAGCTTAAATAGGCTTGAAAACCCTTATGCATCAGCGTAGGACAACGCCCTATGCGAATAAATACGACAAACCAACGCCCTAAAAGGGCGATAACAAGTAATTAAAACGCATCATATCTCACCAATATCCATGAATATCAACGACCTGTTCAGTTAAAAGATTTTCTTACTGTTAACACTGATATTCTTCAGCGTAAAATTATTGATGTAGTTGCGATGTATCTCAGGCCTTTTATTCACTTTGATATCTAGATTTTCAAAGGTGAAATCCGAAAGTTTGTATTGATCTGAATTTTTGACATCGAACAGTACGTCACATTCGAATTTGATATTACGCATGGTCACGTTGCTGGAGTAGGAAAGGGGTATTTCTTTTTGTCCTTTCAAATCGAAAAACTGTGTCCAGGGATTAATATCTATGAACTTAGTGGCGTTTCCTGTAATATTTTCCACCAGAATGTATTCATAATTCTGAGGGGTATCGGGACGCATCTTCAACCAGAATAAACGTTGAGCTTTATTTATGGTACAACGTCTGAAAATGATGTTACGATTGTGTATGGCCTCGCTCCCGAAAGTCAAAGCGCTGTGACAGAATCCGTATGTGCAATCCTCAATGATGATATTTTTATTTTCTCCGTTGTGTTTGTCTTTATCCGCTGTAGGTCCTTTGCCGCCTTTCAGGGATACAGCATCATCATTTACAGACAGATAGCAGTTTTTGATGAGTACATTCGCACAGGCGTCGATGTCAACGGCATCTGTACTGGGAGCTTTGACCGGTTTGTCGGGAGAGAAAATATACAAATTCAATAATTTAATATTTTCACATTTGTAGAGATGTGTCGTCCAGAATGGGGAATTAATCAGATTGACTCCGGACAATTGTACGTCTTTTGAACTTGAAATGAAAATCAAACGGGGGCGCATCTCGTCCATATTGGTACACTTAGGATTAATTTCACGACGTAACCAGAAAGATTTCCAGTAGCGCAAACCGTTTCCATTGATAGTCCCTTTTCCTGAAATGGTAAAACCATCTACTTTGTTTGCATTGATCAGGGCGGCAAAATATTTCAATGTTTGTCCCTCCATACGGGTCATGACAACCGGAAAATTGCTGATATCGTCGCTTCCTTTTAAAATAGCGCCTTCTTACAGATGCAAATGGGTTTGAGACTTGAAGAACAGGGAACCGCTCAGAAAAGTACCTTTGGGAATAATGATTACTCCTCCTCCGTTTAGGTGTGCTTTGTCTATTATATTTTGTATTTTTTCCGTTTGTATAACAGTACTGTCATTAATAACGTTATAGTCGGTGATCCGATATTGTTTTCCTAATTTATTAATATCGGTCAATTCGTTTTTCCTGAACCAATCGGAAACAGGAGTTCCATCCGGAAAGTTTTCCTGAGCAAATCCGTTTATTCCGAAAATTGCGGTCAATAGGAGGGCGGCTAATTTTATTTTCATCATCGTAGTAAGTTTATGCTTTTAAGCACATGATTTATGCATTATTGATATTTTCGAAACAAAAATAAGGTTTGTAAAGAGATTTTTCCCTGTATAAACATACAATAACATGCAAAAATGTTCATATATGTAAAAAAACGAAGTCTTTTTGTTTCATTTGACTATTTTACACCTCTGAGAGCGCCAATGTTGGACATTATATATAGTACATGCTTACCTGAACCCACATTCACTATTACAAAATCATCCGACACTGTTCCTTTTTGTATTCTTCCATCCACTTCCAACTTGTTTCCTTTTCCTATGAGTGGCAACCATATTTCTGCGGAAGTATTGGCCGGAATTTCGACTTGCATGGAAAAATCTTTCCGGGGATTGTTCACAAACGACACTTTGATATCTCCGCGTATGGAGGACGTCTTGATCGATGCCTCATGAAGAGATCCCGGTTGAGGTTTGATACGTATTCTGCCGAAACCAGCCTCTAATGGTTCAATACCCATTAGTTTTCGCGGAATGAGATTTGCCGGAGCGGCTCCCCAGGCATGGTTCCAATCCAGATTAGGCTTGTATTTATTATCCCAGGCTTCCAACGTGATTGTCGATCCGACCCTGATCATGTTGTACCAACTGCGTTCTTTCATTGACGTCAGCAGTTGTAAACCGTAGTCCGCTTCATGCATGTTGTAGACGGCATCCAACAGGAATTGTGAGCCATAAACGCTGCATGCCATCTTCCTCGATCTGATAAATTCGAAAACAGATTTTTTGTATTTGTCCGGAACCATTCCGAAAGCCAGCGGGAACATGTTGGCATGTAAAGAATGGTGTTCTGTCTCCACTCCATCTTTATAATATCCTTTTTTTGAATCGAACAAAAACTTGTTGAATTGCTTTTTTATCTTTTCGGCTTCGGCTGTATAAAACTGTTGGTCGTTTTTCTTTTCCAGCACTCCGGCTATCATGCCCATCAGGCGTACCGCCTCGTAATGGTAAGCATTGACAACCGTATTATAATCGGTAAGAACATATCCGTCCGCTTCTCCGGCTTCGCTCTTTTCATTTCCGATGATACCCGACTGAGGCCAGTCGACAATATCTCTCAATGATTTACCTTTAAAATGGATGGATTGGTAGAATTCAGTTGTCATCTTTCCCGTTCTGGTAGATATCAGCCCATTGTTTTCCTTCAGTTCCATTAATGTTTTGGCTTTGAGATCTTCATAATATTGTTCCAGAGATGTTTTGTTTCCGGTGTATATGTAATCGTTCCAAGCCATCAAAACCGATTGGAGATTCCACTCGGTAGGCCATGTCGGATGATGTAAAAGGTATTCATGAGATTGACGCGCCATAGAAAACTCCCTGTCCACAGCATAATGACAGAGCTGGTTGATCAGCGCATCGGCTTCGTAAGCGATACGCTCCCGATCACCGTCGACATAAGTTCCTATAAAGGAAGTTGCTTTGATGGAATATTTACAAAGGTCCCAAACCTGATTCAGGACAGAATCTGAAGAATGAAAGCTAACGGACCGATCATTAAAAGGATAGTGTGCACTTTGCCGGAGAACGTCTCTATCTGTCAATGTATGAGCGTAATTATCTATTTCGCAATAGCGGAACGGATAGACTTCTCCGATATAATTTGGCATGAAAACCGGATCTATTCCGCTTTCATTTGCTTTTCGGCGAGTATTTCTCTCATCCGGCCTGAATTTGATGCTATAAGTATGTATGCCGGCAGACAATGGCAACCTGTATTCAGTATAACGGATAGAGCCTCCCGGCTTTTGATCTACCCGTCCGTCTTTAGATTTTTCACCCAAACGAATGATTACAGTATCTTCTCCATTTTCGGAAACCAAAGTCAATCTCAATTTTCCGAAAGCAGCCTTTCCGAAATCAACAAAACTACATTGCTTTCCTGCCGGATTGATTTTAACCGGATATTCATCGGTTATTTGTAAAGGATAAGTAGATGTTATACCATCCAGGATCGGGGCGGTCATGAAACTTTTTACTTCCGAAAACTTACTTTCAGTACCGCGATTATCCCATGTTTTTACTTTCCAGTAATAAACGGTAGCAGGTGACAAATCGACTCCGTTATATCTGATACTTATTGAATTATTACTTTCGATTTTACCGCTGTCCCACATGTCAGCCTCATTTTTCTCTAATTTATCTTTGGATGAAGCTATCAATATCCGGTAAGCAACTTGCAGGGTATTGGGAGTTTCACTGTTGACGACCCATCCCAGATAAGGATGCGGATTTCGTACCCTCGCTATTTGATAGCGTTCGATAGCGGTATTGATTTCGGACAAAGGCATATTTGTCAGATATCCGTCCAGGAATATCCTGTCGGTATGCTCCAATAAATCGGTCGTGAGATTTGTAGGCGGCTGAGAATAAACCGATTGTATGAATGATAACGTTAATACGGTAAAAAGAAACTTTTTGATTGTGTTCATAATTATATTGTAATGTTATTAATTATTAGTAGCCGGTTGTACGGCGCTTACTTCCTGAGGCAACCAAACGGACATAGCTCCGCTTCCTCTGTGTAACCAGGCGTAATAGGGAATGAGCGTAAGCGTCACATTTTTAGTTTCCAGAAAACCTTTTTTGTTGATATAAAGGGATTGCGCCTGTGTTTTCAATTCCCGGATACCGTACAGTATTTCCGGCTTGTCGATTACTTCTATCTCCGGTTTGGCCGGTACTAAGATGCTGGGAATATTAAAGTTATTATCCGGCCATTCCGCACAGTAGACGATAGGGCCTCTTTCAAAGGCTACCTTTCCCTTATCCGCTTCCACTTCGGTGTGTGCTCTGACTGTACGAGGTTTCATGTCGAAATGTATTTCCACGACATCTCCTTTTTTCCAGGTGCGGTCGATGGTAAAATAACCTTTCTCTAACTTGCATGTTATTATTTCTCCATTGAGTTTTACCGTGTATCCGGTGGTCTGTTCATCGGTGAAAGTGTATAAGTTGCTGGGAACCACTTGGTTTTGAATCCATCCTGGAATCCGTAATTTCAAAGCCAGGCTTTGTTTTCCGCTGGGATTGATTTCCATACGTATATTTCCATCCCAGGGATATGCTGTGCTTTGTTTGAGATTTATCTTCTTTCCGTTTACTTTCAGTTCCGAGGAATTTCCCATAAACAGGTTCACATAAATGCTATTGTTTTTGATGGCGTAGATGTAACCAGGTAAAGAGGGAATAAAACGGCTGAGGTTAGACGGGCAGCAGGCGCAACCGAACCAGGGCTGGCGGGAACAGGCGCCTTGATTGAACTTGTATCTTCCATCCGATTCCAGTGGATTCGGGTAAAAAAATTCACCTCCATCCAAAGAAACTCCTGATATCAGTCCATTATAGAGTGTCCGTTCCAATACATCGTAATATTTGGCATCGCCATGCAAAAGAAATAGCCGGTAATTCCAGTATACGTTGGCGATTGCGGCGCAGGTTTCATTATAAGCCGTCAGGTTCGTTAGTTCATAATTTTTACCGAAAGCTTCTCCGTGATGCTTGGCGCCAATTCCTCCGGTGATCTACAGTTTTTTAGATACTACAT
>JAVBSK010000246.1:0-8015 GCA_031556755.1 Bacteroidales bacterium
TATGGAAACAAAATCATAAGATTTGTGTAGTTCATCGACATTTCCTGTCCAATTTTCATAATCCTGAATCAGATTGATTTTGATTCCTTTTTCCGGACTGAGTTTTTCTACAAACTGTCCGAGTGTCCACCAGGTATAAATAAGAACATCGGCATCCGGAACCGTATTGTTGTTAACATAACGTATATAACTCAATTTACATTTTTTGTTAAATCTGAACCATCGACCGAATAATGCATTTTCAATTTCCTTTAAAGTCCTCGCTATGGGATACATGAATGGAGAATATTTTTGAAATTTCTCCCGGTAATGAAGGATTTGTATATCATGCCCTTTTTCTGCTAAATGGTTGGCATATTCATACATGATTTTCACTCCACCTACCGGACTGTTTTTTCTCATAGGGAGCAAGAATGTATATTTCATACAAAAATGGACTTAGTTAGTTCGCAAATGTAATCTTTATAATCAAAAAAACAATTACCTTTGGAGGCGTTTTTAATTTTAGAATTATCAAAATACAGAATCAAAACTAATAGTTTTTTATATTATTTTTTAGGTTTCCCAATCATTTTTCATTGTTGGAAGAAACAATAATGCTAATCACATTACATTTACTTTTTAAATTTACTGAAGAAAAAGATTAGTTTCTATTTTGTCTCTTGCAAATAAATTTACTTGGATAGTTTTCATATGGATCTTAAATTTCCTTTAATTTCAATAGCACTTAGCTCTTATAATGGAGAAAAATACATTAAAGAACAATTGAATTCTTTAATAAAACAGACATATGCTCCCTTAGAAATAATAATTGTAGATGATTGTTCTAATGATTCTACTCTTTCTATCTTAAAAGAATATGAAAAAAAATATGATAACATAAAAGTTTTTTCAAACGAACACAATTTAGGATTTAACAAGAGTTTTGAAAAAGCTTTTTCCCTTTGCTCCGGAGAATATATAGCCATTTCAGATCAAGATGATTATTGGATGGAAAATAAAGTTTCAAAACTTTATCAACATATAGGAGAAGCATTATTGATATATTCTAATTCTCTTTTGATTGATGAAAATGGCAACATCCTGAAAGAAGAAAAAGGAGGAGAAATTCAACCGGCAATAAATGATCCCAGATCATTTTCTATTCAAAATGTAGTATCGGGTCATACGATATTATTTAGAAAAGATTTATTAAAATATATTTTACCTCTTCCAAAGGTTGGTTATTATGATTGGTGGATGGCTTTAATAGCTGCGAATGAAAATAAAATCGCAAGTTTAAACGAATGTTTGACAAAACATAGAATTCATACGTCTAATGCCTCAAGAAAACAGAATTTTTCAATTGATAAAAAGTATGCTTCCATGCATGCATGGGTAAATTGTATTCTTGAAATAAAAAATATTCGTTATCGTGAATTTTTTGAAGAACTTTCAAACATACTTGGAATGAAAAATACCAAGTTAAGAAATAGATATTTAAAATATTTTCAATTCAAAAATAATAGATTTATTTACAATAAGAAAGGATTGATATCACGATTGGATAGAGCTCGGAAAATAAGACTAATTGTTATGCCTGGATTTATCATGCCTTCTGAAAAGTAAATTTGTAACAAATAAATTATCATGATCTCACTCATCATCTGTTCAAAATACCCGGATATCAACGACAAGCTAAAAGTCAATATCAAAGAGACCATCGGCGTTGAATATGAATTAATTGTTATAGACAATTCCAACAATCAATATTCGATATTCGAAGCCTACAACGAAGGAATAGCAAGGGCGAAGTACGATCTTTATTGTTTCATGCATGAAGATATTTGGTATCACTCGCAGGCATGGGGAGATAAAGTAATCAAACATTTGTCTGATAAAGAGACGGGGCTAATCGGGCTGGCCGGTTCTTTTTATTTGTCACAGATACCTTCTCCCTGGTTCAAAGCAAAACCATTTATAAAAAATCTGATACAATCCTATAACAAAGAGCCGGATAAACCACCCAGACGTCATACCGTAGAAAAAGATTATCAGGTACTTTGCCTGGATGGTTTTTGGTTGTGTTCGCGCAAGGATGTTTTTGAGAAAGTTTCTTTCGATTCAAAATTATTCAATGGATTTCATTGTTATGATTTGGATATCTGTTTACAGGTTCACCAGGCCGAATTTAAGTCGTATGTAGTATCGGATATAATAATAGAACATTTTTCCACCGGTTCAATGAATAAACAATGGATTGATGAAACAATCAAATTATTTGATAAATGGGAATCAATCATGCCGATATCTGTACATCCGGACGTAAAGAAAAGGAAACTTAATAATACAAAAGCTTTCAGGGATATATTATATGCAATGTATCTGAATGATTATCAAGAAAATAAAAAGCCAGTAATAAAAAAAGCATGGAAAGCGATTCATTTCAACATACTAACGGCTTATGTATTATTCTGGTTTAAGATATTAACTAAAGGAAAAAAATAAAAATAAATTTATCGGCAAGCAAGCAAAAACTTATCCAGCATCGGATCCAGTTTGTTCCAGACAGCATCTGCTGAAATCAGGTTAAATTTTTCCGTAAAACTCAATGCTCCAGATAATGCGCTTTCAGAAATCTCCCTGGGTTCTATACCCTGGAAACGTTCGGAAGCATTGGGTAGCCATTCTTTTTTACTTGTTTCAGGCGGATATATAGCAAAAGATGGAATATTAAAAGCTTGTGAAATATGGCGGGGACCTCCTTCATTTCCGAAAAAGAAATCCGAATGAACTAACATCGCAGCTAATTCCCTCAGGTTTCTGGCTTCAATGTTGGTAAAAATATTCGGACAATCCGGCATTGATTGCTGTAATGCTATTGCAGCTTCCCTTTCTTCTCTTCCTCCGTAATTGAAAATCAACTGAGCATCATATTTATCTGTGATTCGCAATAAAACATCTCTCATATATTCCTTGTTCCAAACTTTATGAGCAAGACGGGCGGTTACAGCGCAAACAATTACAGGTTTTGAAAAATCAATTCCTTCCTCTTGCATGTATTTCCGGTAATGCACTTTTTCCTCCGTTGTGACATAAAGTTTGAAATCTTTTTCATATTTTATATTGAAATCTTTTTCGAGAGGAGATAATAATTGCAAGGTTTTGCCCACTTCGTCCTTCGTTCCATTGAAGCTATTATCCACACGGTAGTTCTGAAATAAAAAATTATAATTTTTCAGCTTCCCTATCCGGTAAGGAGTTTTTAGTGAAAAGATTGAAAACCAAAGTGTTTTAATAGTAGAACGGGTATCAATGATGATATCATATTTTCCTTCACTGACAATTTTCCATACTTTTTTCAGATAGCGTGGAAAACTATTCATATCTTCAGCAGAGAAACGAATGACAGAATCAATGTCCGGATGATGTTCAAACAATGATGCTATATTATCATTCAGCACATAATGTATTTCTGCATTTGGAAAAGTCTTCTTCAGGGAAGAACACAGGACTGTCGAAATAACAGCATCTCCCACCCTGCGGAAACGAAGAATAAGTATTTTATGTATATCGTTCATTCTGTTCAAATTATCGGAAATACAAAAATAATGATATTATTTCAAATTTAACTATCTTTGTCCTTATCGTATAAATTTTGATATCAAAAGAAAAATGGAGAACATAATATCCATTGGCGTTGTCATTTCAACTTACAACAATCCCCGTTGGCTCGAAAAAACCTTATGGGGGTATATGAATCAGACTCATACATCCTTTGAATTGATTATTGCCGACGACGGTTCGGGAGAAGAAACGAAAAATCTCGTTGATCGATTCAGGGAAAAAGCCTTTCCGTCGCTTAAACATGTATGGCATCCGGATGAAGGATTCAGAAAATGTAAAATACTGAATGAAGCGCTGGTATCAGCGAATTCCGATTATCTGATTTTTACGGATCAGGATTGCATTCCCCGCAATGATTTCATAGAAACACATTTGAAATATGCAGAAAAAGGCTATATTCTGTCTGGTGGATATTTCAGACTTCCAATGGATATCAGTCTAAAAATCACTGAAAACGATGTTGAGTCACAACGGATTTTCAAGCTTTCGTGGTTAAAAAAACAAGGATTGAAAAACACATTTAAAAATACCAAACTGATTAAATCTTCCGCCTTTTCCTGTTTTATGAATTTCATAACTCCTACAAAATCAAGTTGGAACGGTATGAATTCCTCAGGCTGGAAAAAAGACATGCTTGCCGTTAACGGATTCAACGAACAGATGCAATATGGAGGCGAAGACCGGGAATTCGGAGAGCGCCTTTTTAACATGGGTATTCGTTCCAGACAAATCCGTTATTCAGCCATTTGTTTGCATCTGGATCATCAAAGACCGTACAAAAATGAAGAGGTAATCAACAAAAACAAAATAATCAGGAACGAAACAAAAAAGAATAAAATAATCAAAACGCCTGATGGTATCATCAAACAAGAATAATCTTACGGTCTTACTTCGTTCTGATAAGGCTGAAACCCTTCATGTCTGCGGCTGTATTTTTCCCAAAAAAGTTGGTGGTATTTTAACGTCAATGCTATACACTTTTCTTTATCCAGATTCCGGAATCCGGCATATTCTTTGGCAAGAAAAATAATCATTTCATTACTTCCCCACAGACGACGCAAGTTGTAGCATCCTGTTTCCATATCTACCTTTCCGAATTTCATCCGATTGATATCAACAAGGCAGAAATCATATTCTCCGGTATTTTCTTCATACAAAATGTTCCCCGGAGAATAATCCAGATGCAAAACGTCCTGGTCATGAACGAAAGCCGTGAAACGGGCGAAAGCGCTCACTAAGTCCTCTTTACCTTTCAATGGACAATAACGGAATTCCCGCATCATTCCCGGATATTCTTTATATATTGAAATAAAATATGAATCTGAAATCAGCAGGTTTTTCTTATTTTCCACATAAGCGACCGGAGCAGGAGTAGGAATCCCCTTTTCCACTAACTTCAAGGCGTGTTCATAAGAACGTTTCGCTTTAGATTTTCTGAAGAAAGTATAAGCGATCCGATTAATAAAATGTGGTTTCTTAAACGATTTGACCGCAATTTTCAACCCGTCAAGCTCAAAAACTTTTATTTCATTTCTCCCTTTATAGATTATCTCCTTCCCTTGAGGGAATATTTCGGAAATCTGTTCCACAAAAGATCTCAAATGCTTATATCCGGGATTTATTACTCTATTCACCATCCGTAATCAGTTTCGTTTCAGAATCAATGGAAAACTTGTCAATAAGACTATCCTGTCCGGTGAACGCTTCCAACTTCAACCTGTACGGGTCAATATGAATCACCTGATAAAAACGATTTCCTCCGGCAACATATTTTTTCATATCATCATTCAATTCGTGTCTGTATTCCTTGGGAGAACAATGACTGATCACATATACCGGCGTTTTGCCGTCCTTTCCGTCCTTACGAGCATATCCGTGCTCATGACCCTGTAAGACCAAATCAACACCATTTGTTTCGATGACCGAATCAAACATCATCCGGACAAAATAATTGTTATATTTTCCCCTGATGGAATACAAGGGATGATGCAGTACGACGATTTTCCACCGGGCGTTTGATTTTTTTAATTCGCTCTCAAGCCAGTTTTTCTGCTTATACAAATCAAGTAAACCCTTGTCGGAATCCAAGAGAAAAAACTGTGCGCATTGATAGTTAAACGTAAAAACACAATTATCCGAACCGGCTGGATAATTCAAATAATAGGGAAAAACCGAAGGAAATCTTTCTTCCAGCTTTTTATTGAGTCCTTTGACATATTCATGATTACCGGTAACTGCAAGTACCGGTTTTTCTCTGGAAACAACATCTATACTTTTCAGAAACAAATCCCAATATTGATCATGAGGACGTTCGATCTGATCCCCCCCGAAAACATAGAACGCAGCATCGGGATAATCCTGTGAAATATGTTGTATAATTTCCGGAAATTGTCCATTGACAGTGTCTTGCACATCACCGAAATATACAAATGAAAATTTTTTATCCGTAGTATCCGGCATCTCGAAACAATACGATCCTGTCGGCTGTAATCCGGGATAAAGAATCCGGTAATAATATGTTTCTCCGGGAGCGAGATGATTCAATTCCGCCCGATAAAAAACAGATTTTCCTCCTCTCGATACGATCCGGTGCGATTGCGCCGCTATAAAGACAGTATCATCTCCAGTTATCAATTCCACCCTGGCATCATGGGGAATGGAATCATACTGCCAGCAAAGAATACGCGAAAACTCTCCTTTATTTCCCCATGTCAGCAAAATACGAGATGGGACGGAAAGTGAAACAAAAGGAGGTTCCTCAGGATTTCTAAACCAGGCATT
The DNA here is from genome assembly GCA_031556755.1 of Bacteroidales bacterium. Taxonomy (GTDB): domain Bacteria; phylum Bacteroidota; class Bacteroidia; order Bacteroidales; family Azobacteroidaceae; genus JAIRVZ01. The sequence goes on from JAVBSK010000246.1 coordinate 6,388, forward strand.
CCATCGGCTATTGATCCATAAAACCAATAAAATGATTAGAATCAATATCCCAATTATTGTTATTTTTTTCTTATTCATCCCTTTTTTCATCCTGCAAAGATAAAATAGAAGTTTGAAACGAATATTATTTTGATACTCTTAATCCGTATTTTTTTATAACTTTGCCAACTATAAGGACATAAATCATTACAAAATAATATGAATTTCGTAGAAGAATTGAAATGGAGGGGCATGATTCACGACATGATGCCCGGTACTGAAGAGCAATTGCAAAAAGAAATGACATCTGCCTACCTCGGAATCGATCCGACGGCAGACTCTTTACATATAGGTCATTTAGTAGGAGTAATGATACTCAAGCATTTTCAACGTTCGGGACATCGTCCGATCGCATTGGTAGGTGGAGCGACAGGAATGATAGGCGATCCATCCGGAAAATCACAAGAACGTAATTTGCTGGATGAAAAAACATTGAGACATAACCAGGAATCCATCAAAAAACAGTTGGCTAAATTCCTCGATTTTGAATCAGACAACGCAAATGCTGCTTTGTTGGTAAACAATTACGATTGGATGAAAGAATTTTCTTTCCTTGATTTCATTCGGGATATAGGAAAGCATATCACCGTTAACTACATGATGGCCAAAGATTCCGTTAAAAAACGTTTGACGGGAGAAGCATCTGATGGGATGTCATTCACTGAATTTACTTACCAATTAGTACAAGGTTATGATTTCCTGCATTTGTACAATCAATATGGTTGCAAGCTACAAATGGGAGGTTCTGACCAATGGGGAAATATCACGACGGGAACCGAACTGATCCGCCGGAAAACAGGAGGAGAAGCCTTTGCCCTGACATGTCCCCTGATCACCAAAGCCGACGGAGGAAAATTCGGCAAAACCGAATCCGGAAATATCTGGTTGGACAGAAAGTATACTTCTCCTTACAAATTCTATCAATTCTGGTTGAATGTAAGCGATGCCGATGCTGAGAAATATATCAAAATATTCACCATCCTGACACAGGAAGAAATCAAAACCCTGGTTCAGGAACAAAATGAAGCGCCGCATCTGCGTCCGTTACAAAAACGCCTGGCCAAAGAAATGACCATCATGGTTCATTCCGAAGAAGATTACAATGCCGCCGTTGAAGCCTCCAATATTTTGTTCGGAAATGCAACATCGGAAGCCTTGAAAAAACTGGACGAAGAAACTTTATTAGCAGTTTTCGACGGAGTTCCCCAGTTCGAAATATCCAGACCAGAATTATCCTCAGGAATAAAAGCGGTTGATTTATTGGCGGAAAAAGCAATGGTATTTCCATCCAAAGGAGAAATGCGTAAAACAGTTCAAGCGGGAGGAGTATCTCTGAACAAAGTAAAATTAGAGAACGCAGACCAGATAATCGATTCTTCTTATTTATTGGATAACAAATATTTACTGGCTCAAAAAGGCAAAAAGAACTATTTTTTACTGATCGCCAGATAAATTTGAATTAAAATATTTGCCGGTTTAAGAAAAAGGGCTATCTTTGCATCGCTTTTCTAAAAAGCATAGGATTGTCCCATGGTGTAGTGGTAGCACATCTGATTTTGGTTCAGCCAGCCTAGGTTCGAGTCCTGGTG
>JAVBSK010000215.1:0-7547 GCA_031556755.1 Bacteroidales bacterium
AGACAATACCATCACCGGAAAAATAAACGGAGATTTAGGACACCGGACTTTCTTTGTGAAACTATCTTTCGGAGATTTCAATTACTGGTATCCCATCTTATTGAATACACGGAATCCATTGGAAATTCTTCAGATAGAACCTGAAGAGGAAACGTTGAAATTCACCGTCCGTAACAATACGAACCGAATGAAAACCGTTCAACTTTCCTGCCGGAACTGGACGCAGACGCTGGAAATAAATCCCATGCAAACGTCTGTGGCAATCAAGGTACCTGTCAGTTTCACCCAACCGGGAAATAATGAAATATTAGCCAAGGATATCCAAACAGGACTAATCATCCAGGAACGCATCATCAACTGGAACCTGACACTAAATAATCCGGATAAGTCCAGGAAGATTGATATGAAAGCTCTTTTCAATGCTAAAATCAGTGATATATTCAAAAATAAATATTTATCTCCCCGCTCTCCTTACACGACTCTTCAATTACCCTGGCAAGGAATCGGAGAATGGTGCCATCCGTTATTGACTGCGAACATCGATGAAAGCGGATTGATTGAGAAAGCGGCAGAAAACCGGGGAGATTACAAGATGCCCAATGGAATCACATTCGGTCTTCCTACGGATATATCCTCCGGAAACATCATCTATACTTCTTTATGGGACAATTATCCTGATTCCGTTTCCATTCCGATGGAAGGGAAAGCGTCGCACATCTATCTGTTGATGGCGGGCTCCACCAATCATATGCAAAGCCGTTTTGTCAACGGCATCATCGAAGTAAACTACACAGACGGAACGAAGTCTGCATTGGAATTGATCAATCCCGAAAACTGGTGCCCGATAGAACAGGACTACTTCCGCGACGGATACGCTTTCGACCTGAAAGTTCCCCGTCCCTGGCGGATCTACCTCCAAACGGGAAAAGCTTCCAGAGATGCAGAAAAAGCTTTGGGAATAAAAGGAGTATATACCCGTCAGATCGAAGGAGGAGCCGCTACCGTCCTGGACTTACCCTTGGATAATAATAAAGAACTTGTATCTTTGACCCTGAAAACAACGGCGAATGACGTTGTAATAGGAATAACAGCAATCACACTGGTAGAATAAATAAGAATAGATACGGATATGAAATTCAATAAATTCCTTTTCGGTATCGGAACAATCATCCTTCTGGCGACAATCGGATTCGGGATGTATAAATACATCTTTTCCGAAGAAAAAGAAACAAATCAACCGGTTGATTTATACGAATTTATTCCTGCTACTTCCTCTTATTTCCTCACCATCCGGGAACCCGGAAAACTCCTGGAAAAACACAGCCTGCTTAATAAATTTGCAGCTTTGCTTCCCGACAAAAAGACCCTGGTTATTTCGGAAACCATCGGTAAATATTGCATCTGCAACGACGACATCGGACATATTCAGTCACCCTTGATGGTAAGCGTTCATCCGGAAGGCACATTGTATCTTTTCGAAATGAAAAAAAAAGAATCCGAAACGATGTACAAAAAATTCCTCTCTCCCGCTCTATCCGGATTTCCCGCTAAAAGGGAAACATACAAAGGAATTGACATTTACATCAAATCGGCAGAGGATGAACATTTTTTCTGTTATACCTGGTACAATCAGGCTTTCATCGGCAGCTATGAAAAACGCTTGCTGTGCAATGCTATTGATGCTTTTCAACACAAAAACGGATTAAGGAACAAACCTGATTTTGATTTAAAAATCCAATCTTTCGACAAAAACGCTTTCGCCGGATTGTTCATCAACCGAATCAGTAACAACTCTTTTCTGAAAGAAATATTACCTGGAAATCTGACGGATAACATCACCGGAAATATCAGTTTCAAAAATGAAATATTAAATCTGGAAGGATTTATCCCTTTGAAAAATTTTTCGGACTCCCTGAACATTATTTTTGATCCGGAAATCATACCTCAAACAGCATTGTCATTCCGGCAAACCCACATTGACAATCTGGAAGATTGTTTATTAAATAACATTTCCCCTATCGACACTTCCATGTACCATTACATCCGGCAGAATATCGGATGTTGTCAATTCGCCAGAAAAGATTCATTATCACCTGTCGGAGAAATTATTTTCGCCCAAACAAATCTTCCCGTGAAACGCTCTTTAAGTCCAAAGGATAAGCTCATACAGCGGTATAACAACAATTACATCATGCTATTCAACGGTTATTTCCTGATCAGCAAAGAAAAGGAAAACATAGAAGCATACGTCTCCCAGATAGAATGCGGTTTATCCATCAAAGACAGGCAATCGTTCCAACCACTCTTCCTGGAACTCAAGGATACAGCTTTACGCTCCATCTCTTGGAAGCAGAAATCGAATCGGCATCCTTACAACCAACTGAGCATCCTGCGACAAAATAAAGAAGGATACGAATACCGCTTTCTGTTGTTTCCCTGATTTTGTCACTGAATACTTTATAGGATAAGTCCCCATCAAGCAATTGATATTTGTTAATATTCTTGAATCTTGCCTTACACCATTTTCATTAGCAAAAACTAACAAATCATAATTAAATTGAATATAATTTTTCTCAAATACTTAAAATGATTACTTTTGCCGAAGTCATAACTCAATAAAATTTTATATCATGTTTAAAAATCATCCGAAAGGACTGCTTGCAGCCGCTCTTGCAAATATGGGAGAACGCTTCGGCTTCTACACCATGATGGCTATTCTTACTTTGTTCTTAATGGCGAAGTTTGGTTTTTCTTTAACCGATGCAGGTTATATCTATTCCGGCTTCTATGGTTCCATCTATATTTTATCGTTTGTAGGAGGATTGATTGCTGATAAAACCAAAAATTTCAAAAGAACAATCCTTTTCGGACTTATATTAATGTCGATTGGTTATTTAATTATAGCATTGCCGACCCCGACTCCTGTTCCCGAAGGAAAATATGGGTTGTATTTAGCTCTTTCCTGTCTGGGTTTATTTACAATTGCATTCGGAAACGGTTTATTTAAAGGAAATCTTCAGGCAGTCGTAGGCCAGATGTATGATAATCCTCAATATTCAAAAATGAGGGACTCCGGATTTTCTTTATTTTATATGTTTATCAATGTCGGAGCCATTTTCGCACCGCTGCTTGCCGTAGGTATCCGTAACTGGTGGTTAGGCGCTAACGGCTTCCTTTACAATGCCGAATTACCTCAATTGTGTAACAGTATATTGAATGGCACTATCGAAAGCGGAGGTTTGGACAAGTTAAATGCATTGGCGGCTGAAGTCGGTTATACAGGTTCTAACATCACTGAATTTGCGTCTCAATATCTCAATATTTTTGTTACTGGATTTCATTATGCATTTGCGAGCGCAATTGTCGCTATGGCTATTTCATTGATTATATTCGTAGCAAACAAAAAGAAATTTCCGAATCCGAAAGTAGCGGGAAAATCACAAGCGGCAGAAGACGGTATGAGTATCCAGGAAATCAAACAACGTTTGTATGCTTTATATGCAGTGTTCGCGGTGGTTTTCTTCTTCTGGTTATCGTTCCATCAAAATGGACTTACATTAACCGCCTTTGCCAAGGATTTTACAGATTTAAGCGGAATCAATATCAATTTAGGAATCACGACTCTGGTAGGAGCGGAATTATTCCAATCCATCAATCCCTTATTTGTCGTACTCCTCACTCCTGTCGTATTAGCTGTTTTCGGAGCCCTAAGAGCCAGAGGCATAGAGCCTTCTACGCCTAAAAAGATCGCCATAGGTATGGGAATCGCGGCCTGTGGTTTTATATTAATGACTTTGGGTTCTGTCGGGCTTCCATCCAGTGCGGAAATCAAAGCTACCGGAGGGTTGGAGGAATCGCTCAAAGTGACGCCATTCTTACTGATCGGCACTTATTTCATACTTACAATAGCAGAACTATTTATCAGTCCGTTAGGCATTTCATTCGTATCGAAAGTAGCCCCTCCCAAATACCAGGGTATCATGCAGGGACTCTGGTTGTGCGCAACCGGATTTGCAAATTTCTTACTTTTCCTGGGAGCTATCGCGTACGAACATTTATCATTAACGGCCACCTGGTCTATCTTCGTAGGAGCATGCCTGCTTTCGATGTGTATCATGTTCGGTATGCTGAAATGGCTGGAAAAAGTAGCTAAATGACAGGAATACATTCACAATTAAATTGTTATGATAGATAAAATAAATCATATATCGGCAGAGATAGATGTACTGAAAGTAAAGACAAAAGAAGAATTAGAATCTCTGCGTATTAAATATTTAAGCAAAAAAGGAGAAATTTCCGCTCTGATGGACGATTTCAGGAATGTAGCAGCAGAAGAAAAACGGGAAATAGGAATCAAACTCAATGAACTTAAAAACAAAGCTCAGGAGAAAATAAACGAACTGAAAGAAAGTTTTGAAAATTCAACGGAGAACGACAATGAAATAGACCTTACCCGTACTTCCGGTATTCATGTTCTGGGAACGCGTCATCCGCTGTCTATCGTAAAAAAAGAAATTTGTGATATTTTCGCCCGTCTGGGATTCAGTATTGCAGAAGGCCCTGAAATCGAAGACGACTGGCATGTTTTCTCCTCCCTCAACTTCGCAGACGATCATCCGGCAAGAGATATGCAGGATACATTTTTCATCCAGCATGGAGCGGATACTATCCTTCGTACACATACTTCCTCCGTTCAGACCCGGGTCATGGAGAAAACACAACCTCCCATCCGCATCATTTGTCCGGGAAGAGTTTACCGGAACGAAGCCATTTCTTATCGTGCACATTGTTTCTTCCATCAGGTAGAAGCATTGTACGTAGATAAAAATGTTTCTTTTTCCGATCTGAGGCAAACACTGATGTTTGTCGCGAAAGAACTATTCGGCACAGACACCAAAATCCGCCTGCGCCCATCATTCTTCCCATTCACAGAACCCAGTGCGGAAATGGACATCAGTTGTAATCTATGCGGAGGAAAAGGCTGTCCTTTCTGTAAACATACCGGTTGGGTTGAGATTCTAGGTTGCGGAATGGTAGATCCCAATGTGCTCGAAAATTGCGGGATAAACAGTAAGATATATTCCGGCTATGCCTTAGGCATGGGAATTGAAAGAATTACCAATCTCAAATATCAAGTCAAAGATTTGCGGATGTTCTCTGAAAATGACATCCGCTTCCTCAGGCAATTCGAAGCCGCATACTAAACTTGAGAATAAAAGAATGAAGAAAATTTCTTCATTCTTTTATTTCTTTCATTATTTTCATTTCTTTTATCCCTCTCACCATGACTCAAAAGCAAAGATACCAAGGCGTAATTGAATGGTTTGAAAAAAACATGCCGGTTGCAGAAACCGAATTGCATTATGACAATCCTTTTCAATTACTGATGGCTGTTATGCTTTCCGCACAATGTACGGACAAACGGGTAAATATGGTGACTCCTCGTCTTTTTGAGGTCTATCCCGTACCGGAAACATTGGCCGTCTCAAACCGGGATGCTGTTTTAGAATATGTAAAAAGCGTCTCCTACCCCAACAGCAAAGCCGATCATCTGATCGCCATGGCTCAAATGTTGATTCGGGAATTCAACGGACAGGTTCCATCAAATATTGAAGAATTAATGAAATTACCTGGCGTCGGTAGAAAAACAGCCAATGTGGTTGTATCCGTGGCTTTCGGCACACCGGCTATGCCTGTGGATACGCATGTTTTCAGGGTTTCCAACCGAATAGGACTCACAAACAATACCAAAACACCTCTGGAAACAGAGAAGGAATTAGTCAAACATATCCCTTCACATTTACTATCCAAAGCGCATCACTGGTTGATTTTACATGGAAGATATGTTTGTACCGCCCGCAAACCTCACTGTGAAAAATGCGGTTTAAGCGTTTACTGTAAATTCTTCGGAAAATAGCTGTATTTTTCTTGGCAAACCATCCCTCGGTTTTGCTTAAACTCTCTCCGGAAAATTTATTTTTTCTTTAAAAAATCATGTTTTTTATACAACAATTTATTCCTTTTCATGTTTTAAGGGATATAAGGGGAAGTGCATAGTCTTAAATATCAACTCATATATATATTATATAATATCAAAAAACAGAGTAATTTATCATGGAACAAAAAAGTGTAAAAGGAACACAAACTGAGAAAAATTTATTGAAAGCATTTGCAGGTGAATCACAAGCAAGAAGCCGTTACACCTATTTTGCGAGTGTTGCAAAAAAAGAAGGCTATGAACAAATCGCCGCTGTTTTTCTTGAGACTGCAGAACAGGAAAAAGAGCATGCAAAACGATTCTTCAAATTTCTGGAAGGAGGTATGGTTGAGATAACTGCCACTTATCCTGCAGGAATTATCGGTACTACTCCCCAAAATCTTTTAGCTGCTGCAGAAGGAGAGTTGGAAGAATGGGACGTTCTCTACAAAGAGTTTGCAGAAGTTGCGAAAGAAGAAGGATTTCCTCAAATCGCAACTGCTTTTCGCATGATTGCACGAGTTGAAGCAGAACACGAAGCCCGTTACAGGAAATTACTGGCTAATATTCTTGACGGAAGCGTATTCAGCAAAGATGAAGAAATAGAGTGGCAATGTCGCAACTGCGGATTTGTCCACAAAGGAAAAAATGCTCCTAATGTATGCCCTGCATGCGAACACCCTCAATCATATTTCGAGCCAAAAAAGACAAATTATTAAAAAAAATCCTCTCATTATGAGGTAAATCCAATGAAACAGTTAGTAATATTATCCCATCCTTCCGGAGAAAATTTGACAAACTTAGTATGGAGTGAAATCGCTTCTTTTTACGAAAAACACAATTCCGAAATTGAAGTGAGAGACTTGTACAAAATGAATTTTAATCCCGTAATGTCCAGCGAAGATATTGCAGCTATAGAAAATGGCACTGCCTCTATGGAGATATTAGAAGAACAAGACCTTGTCCGTAATTCGGACATCCTCATTTTTCTCTATCCTGTTCCCCGTTCAGGAATGCCTGCTATGATCAAAGGGTATATAGACAGAGTCTTCTCTGAAGGTTTTGCATACCTGAATACTTCTAAGGGCTCAGGCAAGTTGTTGAAAGGGAAAAAAGCCGTGATCGTAAATACCTATGAGGAATATTCTCCTTTCTATGCAGTACCTTTTGACAATAATATGAGAACTATTCTGGAATCTTTTGGTATAGAGGTTATCATGCATTATAAGATTGATAATTTCTCAACCATCATAGAACAGGAAATATTGCAAACAAAAATCAATGATCTGAAAACAGAGATAAAAAGATTATTATTTCTGAAAGGAAATAGCAGGCTTAGCATTCCTACTATATTCTTTTAATTGTATCGGAAATTTCTTTACTTTTGCAAAAAAAAGTATGGAAATTTCCGATTTATATCAACTTTTCAAACAATATCCCTCTGTTACCACCGATACCCGATCCTGTTCTCCGAATTCCATCTTCTTCGCATTAAAAGGAGAACATTTTGACGGTAATTTATACATCCAGCAGGCGCTTGATGCAGGTTGTTCTTATGCAATATGCGATG
>JAVBSK010000307.1:0-3275 GCA_031556755.1 Bacteroidales bacterium
CTCAATTTCAAAGTAGTTGATGGTACGGCTACGATTGGTTTTAGAAACGAATCTTCCACGGCGAACTATACCTGTGTGGATGATTTCATTCTTTATTACTGCGGTGTGAATGCTGATCCGGTTTTGATGGTAGATCATTCAAGCCTGAACTTCTTCGGGTTCAATTACCAACAGAAAATCAGGTTGGCAGGCGAACACCTGACAGGCGATATTCAGATAACCGGACCTCAGGGAATTTCATTCAGTAAATCAACCATTACTCCTGCTGAATTTGGCGGCGCCATGGATATTATGGTAACTTATGACAAGTTGGCTGCTGTTGACGGAACGATTACGATTTCTTCCGGATCTATCACTAAAACAATCACAGTCAAAGGACATCCTCAAATAGGAAATAACCTGGTGGGTTATTGGAACGGAAACGGAGTGACGGGAACCGGATCGGAACCGAATAACTTCGGATGGACGGCTTCCGGCCCTGTCATTTCCTGGGGAACTGCCAATGGAGGTAATGTAAGATACCTGGATAGAACCGGTACCGAGACTGATTTAATCATGGATGTCGATGGCTCAACTCCTTTCGTAGGTCGCGTGTTGTACATCCGTTGGGATGGAACGGGTGGATCTTCCTTGAGTTCTGTCTATGCTTATCCTGTGCAAATGGAAGCTGGAAAAGAATATAAAGTATCCGTTAAATATGAATGGCACAACAATGGGGATGCCGGTAATATTACAAAGATAAAAGTGAGTCCGGCTACGGACGGTAGCGCTGCATTGGATTCTGTAACTCATACGTTCAGCACCAAGCTGCACCTGACTGATATCACTCTTTCCGTCGCTCCGAAAACTACAGGCTTGTATTATGTTACTTTTTCTTCGGATAAAGGGACTTTAGGTGCAATTGCCGAAATGTCGGTGACTGAAATACAAAGGGAGAATCTGATGAAAGGTTGGGATGCCGACGGAAAAACCGGAACCGGTACTAAAGCCAGTGAAAATGGATGGGCATCAACTACAGCTTCCACTCCTACATGGAGTGATGCCAATGTAAGTGGTGGTGTGAGATACGTAGATGCCGGAGTTGCTAACGGATATACCAATTATAATTTGATGGAGTCAGAAACCAATACGATTCCTTATACTTCAGGCCGTATTTTATGGTTGCGTTGGGGAGATGCCGGATTTGATAAGGGCAGCTATTATACCTATAAAATAAAAACCAATCTGGAAATTGGAAAAACTTATAAATTTTCATGGAAATATGCCTGGCATAACAATGACAATACGGCTCCGTCCATCACGGCTGCAATTTGCAAATCAACAGATGGTGTGACCGGAAAGATAGCTTCTGAAATATTTGTAGCTTCTTCTACGAAACAATTGTTGAAAAAAGGAGAGTTTTCTTTCGTTGTTCCTGCATCCGGAGAATATTATTTATCATTGTCGGCTTCTACGGGAGCGATGATTGCGATTGCAGATTTATCTTTGGCGGAAACATTGCCGATAACGATTCTTACACTTGATAAAACATCGTTAGGATTCAGTAATTTTGAATTGGCAAAAGATTTCGTAGTGACAGGCCATGGTTTGATCGAAGATATTACTTTGACAGCTCCGGCTGGACTCACTTTGAACAAAACGACCATCACGCCTGCGGAAGCTGAGGCGGGAGTAGCGGTTACTGCTACATATGATGGAGAAACTACACTGTCAGGTGCGATTGAAGTCAGATCAAGGGATTTAGTCAAAACCATCAATGTAAGCAGCAGCTTCAGGAAACCGATGGATACTCAGAAAATATATCATATCGTTCATTCCAGTGGCTTATATCTGGGAGAAAGTGCAACCCTCGTTAAAATTTTCGCACCAGGCAGCGAACTCAATAAAGCATTTAAGTTTATAGATTTAGGACTTGGAGTTTATGCTATACAGGCGCAATCCAATCAGACCTACCTGGCTATGGGTACCGCCAATGCCTGGGATATGACTTGGGTAACAGAACCTTCGGCAACACAACGTTCTCAGTTTGTAATAGAGCCGACAGAAGCCGGTTATGTAATCATCAAATGTCTGGCGAAAACATATATGGGTACGGATGCAGTTGATGATGGTTCTTCTGTTTATATAGATAAACCAGGAACCGAGGTTAATCACTATTGGTTCATAGAAGAAGCAACGGAATTGAGCGCTGATAAAGTTGTTTTGGACAAGAATGCATTGCTTTATCCTACTGTTACAGAAGGAGATTTGATTATCAATAAGTCAAGTGGAGTCTCAATCAATATATATGATCTGGCTGGAAATAAAGTAATAGCGACAATTCTGTCTGGTAATATGTTGAATGTTTCTTCTTTGAAACGCGGAATGTATATCCTGACAACAGGAGATGGTGAAACTGCTAAATTTATCAAAAAGTAAACAGGAACTGATGAATAAATCAGATTGGAAAAGGATGACTATGTGAATCGAACGGGCTTCATAAATATCCGATATTCAAAATGATTTGATGCAAAAAAAAAAATGGGGTGGCTCTTTGAGTCGCCCTATTTTTTTACCTGATCGGAATACGAAATCTCCTGAATTTACAAAACCGCTTGCTTTGTATACTCAATCTTTATTTTGAGAAAATACTCTCCCTTTTTGAATCAATTTTAACCCCCGTGAGACTGGTATATAGCTTATATTTGCGAGGTTTTGTGAATTATTCATACTAATTAAAACATCATGAAAAAGAAATTACTTACTCTATGGTGCGTTTTGGTCGCATCCTTATGCGCTACGGCGGTTCAGGCGCAAACGGTATTCCCGTACTTACCTCAACAAAATAGTTTTGGAGGAAGCGCCGCCGATCCAACAACGTTTTTACCTCCCTCAGGTGAATATACGCTTGAAGTGGATGGAACTTCCGGAACTCAGATCAGTATTGCCGGTGGAGTTTATGCTTATACTCCTACGGCCGACGGAAAAATTCGTTTCGCTCAAAAAAATGGCAAAGTGTATGTATATGAAAATGCAGCTTACAAAACTACACTTACCCCGGTTGATCAAACTGCTTATCCTACAATCACAGATGCAGATGCAGCAACAAATAGTGCTCAATTACTTTCAAATTGTAGTTTTGAGACGTTGGGAACTCTTGTTGGAGGAACTAATTACAACTTTGGTTCTCCCTGGCAAACAAATGTAGCTGTGCCTGCTTCCGGAGGCATTCGGATAGGAACAAGTGGATCAGCTGTTAACGGATCGTATGTTGTGGTTTGGAGAGGTTCCGGAAA
>JAVBSK010000333.1:0-2588 GCA_031556755.1 Bacteroidales bacterium
CTGGGCGTATGAAGGATTTCGTACGGTTACATTGTCTATGATTACGTTTTCGCACATCAACGGATGAATATTCCAACTGGGTGAATTTTCAAATATTACACCTTGCAGGAACAGATTCTTGCAATGGATGAAACTGACCATTACCGGTCTCAGAAAATCTTTGACCGTTTCCCATTCTTCTTCTGTTTTCAGGTTCCTGGGTACGTTCATGTCGCTGATACTATCTCCTTTCAATGCTTTTCCGGAAGGAAACCAATAGTCATCCCGTTTAAATACTCCTCCTTTGGAAATCACTTTTCTCCAGTGGCTTTCGGTTGTTTTTTGCTTTTTCAAAGGGCGCCAGGCATGTCCGGAACCATTGATAGCGCCTTCTCCCGTGATGGCGATATTTTCCAGATTTTGTCCGGAGATGGGAGATTGACATCTGCGGGTATTCAATCCTTCGAAAACAGTATGTACCAATGGATATTCATCGAAGACCGGAGAAAACAGGATGATAGCACCTTTCTCCAGATGTAAATTGATATTCGATTTGAAAACGATAGGTCCGGTGAACCAGACACCACAAGGAACAATCAGTTTTCCTCCTCCCTGGGTGGAAAGTGATTCGATTGCTTGCTTAAAAGCTTCCGTATTGGAAGTCTGACCGTCTCCTTTCCCATTGAAGTCCAGGATGGAAATGCTTCTGTCCGGAAACGAGGATGGAGTGATGCGGGACATTTGAAACGGAAGATTCTTATAGAGCGCTTCGTCGTCGAATGTTACTTTCAGTTGTTTTCTTTGCTCATTAGAGCAAGATGAGATGACAAATGAAAGGCCTGCAAATATGCATAAAAATAAATTCAGGTGCTTCATGGAATATAACCATACGATGTTTGAAATACAAAAGTACGGATATCTTAAAACGCCCGAAATAGACATTCGTTCAAATAAATGTATTTCCGTACGCAAATATCCGGCTGGGAGTTGTTATGAGTTGATAATGAATAATGCAGAGTGGAGAAAATGAAAAATACAATAAAGTTAAAGAATGTTGCAGATCGTTTTATTTAGAATAATACTCCCAAGTTATTTTGGCAACATCAGATATTATCTTTTCATTTATTTTTTCAGTTTCTAAAGAGTTTGTAATTAAAACGCTAATGAAAATAGGATTTCCATTTGGTAATCGGATGATTCCAATATCATTGGTTGCTGCTGTTACATTTTTATCGTTAGCTCCTGAACTTCCTGTCTTATGGGCTATAGTTGTGCCTGGGGGAAGTTGTCCTTTGAGCCTGCTTGCGCCTGTTGATGTTTCTTCCATTATTTTCCATAAAAAATCACGACATTTCTCAGAGAGTATCCTGTTGTTTCCCGAATCAGAGAATCTTATTAATAGTTTATTCAGTGAAATTGGCGTTGCCCAATTTTGAAATTGAATATTCCAATCTTTGTGCATCTCTTCTTCATTTGCTTTTATAGAAATATCGGATAGTTGGTTTTGTAATAAAAATTTTTCGACAACAGCGGTCCCGCCAATTAATCGCAATAAAATATCGCAACCATTATTATCGCTTTGGGATACTGTATATTTAATAATTTGGGCGATGGTCATTTGGGTTCCATTAGGAAATTTTTCTCTGATTGGACTCCATGTATTGGGTAACAAGTCTTTTGCTGAAATTTTAATATTTTGATTTAGATTAAATTTTCCACTGTCAATTTCCGACAAAACGGTTAAAGCAATAGGAAATTTAAAAACGCTTTGCATTGGATAATGCAGCTTTTCGTTAATATTCATAGTGTCTTTCAGATCATTTGCAATGATAGAAATGCCGATTGTCGCTTTTTTATCTTTTATCAGGTCTTCAATTTTGATCTTCAAACTGTCAATTTGAGCACTTGAATTTACATAATAAAGAATCATCAAAAGTATTATTGCAATTCTTTTTGTTCTGTACTTAGATGCAATCAGTTCACCTTTTTGCACTTCATTCCTTAATTGGCTATATATTTTAAGATGTTTCATACAAATCTTTTGGTTCAGGTCTGACGTAAGTTGGCTGTTTCGATATTTTATTCCGGTTTACTCCAGAATAGATTCGGATTATTCGTTTTATAATAAGTCCATATTCCATTTTCATCGGAATTCATATTTTTTTGAGGACTCTGCTCAATTCCGTTTAACGGCAATAACTCGACATATGTTCTCTCCATTCCTTTTTGTAAGGTCTCGGTGTTGTATTGACTTACTAAAGGACATTTCATTCGATATAAGTTTTTTGCCATGTAATGTTCCAAATAATATTCTTTTATTTGTGAACTTATCTTGTTCCAATTGGCATCAGGGTTGAGTATAAGTGTTCGTCCATCAATCTTCTAATGGATTCGCCTATTGAATTTCATTCAGAACACTCTTTTACCTAAGAAGTTTCAAAGTTAGTAAGCGTAATTTTTTCGCCCTTAGTTTTTGTAAAATGATGTGAAGAGGATTCGAGTTCATTTGTTATTTTTATGAGATTACAACAGTTCGTTCAAAACACAAATAATTGATTGATTAATAGCAAAATAAGTTAGAAATTATTTGGAAAAAACCGCAGGAATTC
>JAVBSK010000330.1:0-6199 GCA_031556755.1 Bacteroidales bacterium
CCAGCCCTTTCACGAATAATATTAACATATGGATAAGCTTTTTCAGGTCCTTCCCATTCATTGATAGCTTCAGCATAGTTCAAATAAATTTCACCTAATCGGAAGTATACCCATGTTTTTTCCGTATACATATTTTGAGCGATATTTACTCCTGTCTCATCCAGAAATTTTCGCATCAGGTAACCGGTTGTGGAATAATCAGGCCCGCTTATACGCCCATCTGTACTACCGCTACGAAAATCCAATCGGCGATTCCTCCACATACATTGACTATATGAAACAGATGCATAAAAACGAGGCTCTCTTTTGTACCACATTTTAAATATATTTCCAGGATAATATCCCTTAGGATGAGCATCAGTACTTTCTGTAAATCCAGTTTCAGAATAATTGCTTTCCGGATTAATTATAGGACTTCCATCTGTATTATATCCAATAATGGGAGTAGTTCCATTTTCCATTTCATAACTGTCAACATGTTCCTGAGTAGGACATAAACCCGACCAACCACTCATTCCTCTCGGACCCGCTATTTGTTCTATTTGAGAAAAAATACCCATATTCCGGGCAAATATGATTTCTTCATTATAATTATCAATGAAAAGACCGATATAATTCTCATAAGGATCATTATCCGGACTTTTATAAAGGTTATAGCCAACTGCATGTAAAGAATCAATACAAGCTAATGCAGCATCAGCAGCCAGTTTCCATTTATTTTTATCATATTCTTGAGAAAAAAAAGGATTTCCATCCAAATCTTTGAAATCTTTATAATCTTCATTCCCATTCCACCAAGGACTTGCGGCATAAAGTAACAATCTTGATTTCAATGCAAGAACCGATGCTTGTGTTGGTCTTCCTTCATCTACCCCTCTGGCTCCGGTCTGAGTTCTCATAGGCAATAAAGGTTTAGCATTGTTACAATCCTTCAATATAAAAGCAATACAGTCATTCATTGGTTTGCGCACCGTTTGAGAAAAATCACTATCCGTTTCATAATAACGATCTATAATTGGAATAGGTCCATATATACGCAAAAGACAGAAGTTCATAAAAGCACGTATAAAAAGGGCTTCTCCCCGCCATTGTTCTTTCAACGTTACATCCATTGGAACTCTGTGCAGGTTTTCAAGGAAAATGTTGATTTTCCGCAATGCTTGCATAGGAGATGTCCATGTATAGGAGATCATAACATCACCATCTCTTTCCGGATAATCTGGAGCCCAGGTACCATCATTGATAAAATTTGGCAATGCATTGGAATAGGGTTCATCCATTTCGTCAGATCCTGCAACAAAAGGATTTGAACCGTAATAATTACCAAAGTTCATCTCGTATGGAAGATTCCAGTAAATGGCATTGAAAAATGCTTCTGCGTTATTCCGGTTTTGGAATACTTCTTCAAGTGTTGTTTGTTCTGTCGGTGTTATATCCAAATAGTCATCACAAGAAGTATTTGAAAATAAAAAAACAACACTTATAATTGTATATAATATCTTGTTCTTCATGTTTTTATTGTTAATGTTGAATTAAATACTAAAAATTCACTTGTAAACCAAAATTCAGAGCCATTTGGATTGGATACCAATTGTCTGATTCGGCATCAATTACATTATTGATTTTATCCCAGGTGTAGATATTGGTGCCATTAACAAACAACCTTGCATTTGACAACCCTACCTGATTTATAAGTTTAGCAGGGAATGTATACCCCACTTCCATGTTTTTCAATCGGATATAACTGGCATCTTTTATCCAGATAGTAGATCGGCGGAAATTATTCGCATTCGCACCATCCGTGGCAGCAGGATATTTGGCATGAGCAAGATTGTATTCCTGCGTTTCATCAGGGATCCAGCGCTTATCATAATATTCCTGAAAAATACTGAAGCTACCGGCTCCCATTTCAAATGGATAGAATGAGCGTCCTTCAAAGAATGTACTGGTGCGGGTTGCTCCTGTAAAATAAATACTGAAATCAAAACCTTTATAAGCCGCCGTACCTCCAAAACCAAACATCAATTCCGGATTTCTTGCATAACCGATAGCCTTTTGGTCATGAGAGTCAATTTTATCATCTTCATTCAAATCCTGATATTTAATATCTCCAACCCGGGGTCTTCCACCCAAACTTGTTTGGTCATACCAGTTATCAATATCTTCTTCCGAAGTAAAGAAACCCTCAGCTATGAATCCCCAAGGTTGACCCAAACGATGTCCTTTTCTTGACTCGTAAGCGTAAAGCGGAACGGGTTCATCATTTTCTATTACTTCGTTGTGTGCAAAAGAAACATTAGTTCTGAACGAATAAGAAAATCCTGATTTTATTTGGTCTTTAAATTCCAGTACGCCGTCAAAGCCCTGATTTTTTATTTTTCCAAGATTTCCGTAAGGAATAGATGATGGCTGGAATCCGGCAAACCAGGGTAGACTATTTTCGCGCGATAACAAAATATTGTTACGATCTTCATGAAAATAATCCACTTGTAAAGAAAGCTTGTGCAAAAATCCCAAATCAATTCCTACATTTAATTTGGTCGAAACTTCCCAGGTTATATTCGGATTACCTATTTTGTTCTCTACATAACCCCTATACCAAGATCCATCCCAATAATAATCCTGTCCGGCTCCGGCAGTATTGACAGTTGTCAAATACAAAAAACGTTGCCCATTAACATTATCATTACCTGCCTGTCCGTAAGATCCTCTGAGTTTGAGGTTGTCAATGAAATGAATTTTCCAGAATTCTTCATTTGAAATCAGATATCCGACTGAAAACGAAGGAAAGAATCCCATTCTATTTCCTTTTGGAAAATTTTCCGAACCATTATATCCTGCATTAAATTCGGCAAAATAAGTATTGTTATAATTATATGTAACACGACCTGCGAGCCCTTGATTACGTTGAGGTAAACTGGAAATCTCATCAGTTGGTTTCAGGTTTACATAATTCCTCTGGTTGTAAAGTAACATGGCAGTTATTCCATGTAAACCAAAAGTACGCTCATAATTGATCATTCCTTCCAGATAAGCAGCCCGATTACTTTTTGTTTGTTGTGTATCCGGAGCACCTAATGGTAATTCCGGACGCACTTCATTATACATGTCCTCTCCGGTATCAGGATCTTTCCCAAGATATTGTTTTACTGCGAATTGTTTATAGCGAAGCACTTTATCATAAGTATAAAAGTCATATGAATATCTACCGGAAACAGATAATCCGGGCGTAATAATTGAAGACAAATCCCATTTAGCACCAAAAGTACTTTGGATAGTAGATATCCTATCATCAGAATATCCCGATTGAGTAGCATTCGCCCATGGATTGGAGCCGACATAAACAGGAGAACCTCCAGGACTTCCATCGGGGTTTTTAACCGGGAAAATAATCGGGCTTGTATCTCTTAATCCTTGAAAAATAGCGGAAGAGCCTCCTCCCGGATAACGTCTGTCATCAATGATACCGCCAATTCCTAACTCCAGGCTGAATGATTTAGACAAACTGATGTCGACATTAGAACGGTAGTTGATACGCTGCATGTTGGCATTTGTACTGTAATTAAGATTAGGATCCTCAACAAAGATACCATCCTGTATAGAGTAGCCAAGATTTGTATAATAACGGATTAAATCATTACCGCCTGAAATACTCAGGTTATTGATTGATTGGAAAGAACGTTCTTTCAATGTTTCGCTGATCCAATCGACATTGGGATATAAATAAGGATCGGAACCTGTCCGGAATTTTTCCAACTGTTCTGCTGTCCAAGGCTCAGTTTTACCTACATGACGAAATGCTTCATTCATCAATGATGCATATTGATATCCGTCAATGTAGTTTCTAGTACTCAAGTTATTCAACATAGCGCCTTCCATGCGTAGTGAAATCTGAGGTTTCCCCAATTTTCCCTTTTTGGTAGTAATGATAATTACCCCATTTGCACCGCGAACACCATATACGGCTGTTGCAGAGGCGTCTTTCAATACAGAGAATGATTCTATTTCTTCCATCGAAAGATTAGACATGTCACGCTCGATACCATCTACAAGAACCAAAGGAGCGTTATTGTTAAAAGTTGCCATCCCGCGGATATAAACAACAGCGGCATCAAAACCAGGCTCTCCGGAAACCTGTCGGGTAAACACTCCCGGAAGCTTTCCCGAAATAGCGTTCGGAAGGGACATTGTTGAAATTTTTTGAAGTTCTTTCGGAGGAAGAGATGAAATCGACCCCGAAATACTTACTTTTTTCTGCGTTCCGTATCCAACGATAGTAACTTCTTCGAGTTCAGTTAATTCCTCTTTCATAGTTACATTTACGATACTGCGACCTGCAACAGCTTCTTCTATTGTTATATGCCCAATATAAGAAAATACCAGCCATACAGATTTAGATGGCAAATCAAGGACATATTGTCCATCAACATCGGTGGATGTTCCAATAGATGGATTGTCCTTTACTGAAATGGAAACTCCGATCAACGGTTCTCCTTTATCATCCGACACAATTCCTCGCACTCTGGAATTTTCCTGCGTACTCTCCTGAGCTTCTTTACTACCGGCATAAGTCTCCTGAATAGTAAAAAAACAAGTCAATAGAAACGCAATCAGGATATGTTTACTTAGACGTTTCCTGTTTTTGCGTAATTCAAATTTCTTCATTTTCCAATGATTTTTTTGTGTTTAACATCGTATTTATTTTTCGTGAGTAATTAGAGTTAATTGGCTTATTTCATGAATTTTGAAAAGGGGTACTTTTATTTTCATCACACTTGGTGATTTTCCTTCAATCTCCGGCCATCCGTCTTTCCAGATAATCTTATCAAGCATAAGCGGTCGACGTGTTGCTCCTGAGTTTCCGATTAGGAATGGTTTCTCTTTAACTACAGCATGATATAAAAGCCAGTCAGTTCCGGCATCGTCTGTAATAATCCGGGAATTATGACCGGGTCCGGCAAATTTTTCATTTCCTTCCAATATCAATGTTCCCGAATCCCGTTCAGTTAAAAGATGATTGAGTTTGTCTTTATAAGGTCCGAATAAAGATTTAGAACGTCCGACATAAACTTTGTATTGACTGTTGTTTCCGTCACAACAACTTCCTTTCGATCCGAAGAAATAATAATATCCATTTCTTTTATGAATCATTACCGCTTCGAAGTCCCCAGCAGCAATTTTTATTTTTTTCTTCAAATCGGGAACTGAACGACCATCTGCGGATAATTCCACTACATATATTCCCTGAGTAGGACTGTCATTAAAACTCCCCCAGAATAAATATTTTTTTTCATGGTCTTCCATGTAAAAAGGATCTATGGAATTAGGTACATTCACTTCACTACTCAGAAAAAGCTTACCTTGATCAAAAAAAGGACCTTCTGGCTGAGATGCGGTAGCCAATCCTATTCCAGGATCAGGATCTCCCCATAAAGAGTAAGCATAATATAAATGGTATGATTTTCCTACTTTCGCAATTTCGGGAGCCCAAATGAATCCGGGATTTTTCCATTCCGGTTTACCGGTAAAAGCGTCTCCCACATATTCCCAGTGAACTAAATCTGTTGAACGCACAATAGGAATTAAGTGATTTTCTTTTTTATCTCCCCAGTTATTTTCCGTTCCATAAGCATAAAACCATCCATTGGCTTTTATTACGGTAGGATCTGCCAAATCAGGTTCAAAAACCGGATTGGAATAAAATTCGTTCTGACCATATATCATGGGAAAAAACACGGAAAATAATAATAACAAGGTCAATTTTTTTATCATGGTATTAAAATTAAAACAGAACAAAGTACGTTGGATATTTAACCTTAGCATGTAAGTTTCTAGGAAAAGGATGAGAATATTTAGGAAACTTTTAAATATGTCTTACTAAATTCATTATCGCCTATTTTTTGTTACTTTACGCCTAATTTTTGTTATAAATGCTTGTGAGTGATTCCTATTTTTGTTTTAAAAATCTTTACTGATTATTTTATATAGAAACTGTATCATGAAACAGAGTATGTAAACGTCACAAGGTGATGATAATTTATTTACATGCGGCGTTCCACACCTTAATAAAAAATATAAAATTATCGTATGAATATCGCTTTTTACAAAATTGTTGTTTTATTTACCGGAATTTGCATTTCAGTCCAATGTTTTCCTTTTGCTTTTAAAAAGTATCAGGTCGATGAAGGATTATCGGAAA
>JAVBSK010000140.1:0-5186 GCA_031556755.1 Bacteroidales bacterium
TCACAACTTAAAAATCCGTCAGCTAAAGCAGACGGCAATGAAATTTAAACAATTTCTTATAATTGGTTAAATTCTATTTTTTAAGAAATCAACTGAAAATAAGGTGCATGCTCTGCCGGAAAATGACTTTTGCTTTTGGCAAGATTATAAAATTTTCAAGATTTTTAGATTTTTTGTAAACAAAAATAACTATATTTGCAGAAACCAAAATAGAATGCCTATGATACAATAAAACAAAACCATTAAAAAACACAATGCCCTTTGGGCTTTTACATAAAAAGCGTTAGCTTTAATTCTTGCTTTTCGAAATCTGGAAAATTTCAAAGCAGTCAAGAGTAAAGCGTAAACGCTCACGTAGAAATACGTGGGCTTTACTCATTTATTTGACTGCATAGGTATTCCAGAACCTCGAAAAGCAAATAAAGGTATTGTCCCACGTTTTTTTATGCCCATAATCGGCAATCAGAAACAAAACAACCTATGGTGGCAAGGTTAATTTCAATAAAAATCAAGTAGTAATAACCAAATTTATGTTTATGAAACCGATTAGTTTGTTAAAAATAGTGTTTTGTATTGGATTATTTCTTTTTTCAACAAATGTATTTGCACAAGATAATATCATCAAAAAAGATGGAACAGAAGTCCTATCTAAAGTAATAGAAATAGGCGAAACACACATTAAGTACAAAAATTTTTCAAACCTGAATGGACCTGTTTACACAATTCCTATTTCTGATGTTTTTATGGTAAAGTATGAAAACGGCGAGAAGGATATTTTTAAGGAAACTGCCGAGAAAACCCAAAATTCGATACAACAAGCTCCAGCAGTACAAAACCAACAAGCAGCAACATTACCGTCAGGAAAAGCGTGGAGTGTGAAATTCGGTGTTGATGTTGCACCGGCGTTGGGTGTACTTTGGGTTCATAACACCAATGCAAAAGATATGGCCGGCTTCAGTTTTTTGTATGCTGTTAATGTCAATATTATAAATAATCCTTCCGGTGTGTTTTTTGAAATTGGTGCAGGAGGAATGCTGGGCAACTATTCCGTTACAGAAAACAGGATAAAATCAGAAATACGAACAAATACCGTAAATTTTGATTTCATGTTAGGTGGAATGTCATCATCGTTTTACTATAAAACAGGCCTTCGTTTGGGTGTACTTGCCAATGCTCAAGCTCGTACGGGAAATATGGATTTTCAGCCGATAGATAGAGAATCTTTGAGTTCTGTTCAGGTTGGAATACCTTTCGAATTTGGTGGAATTATTGCCAAAAGGGTTAATATTGGCCTTGGTTGGCATTACGGTTTTATCAGTCTTTTTGAAAAAGAATATACCAACGATATAAGTATTACTCCAATGGAATTGTACATGAAAATAGGGCTTAGATTCTAAAAGGGAATTTAATGTTTAATATAACCGAAGCCGCCGAAAATCGGAAAAAGAGTAGGCAGGATTTTAATTTTTATGATTATGAAAACAAGAATATTATTTATGATTAGCATCATTATTATGTCCTTTACAGGTTGTAACAAAGATGATGAAAATAAAAATACGGATAACGAAGGAAATAGTACGCATAAAATAATCTTGGGTACCCGTGTGGTTGTATCTCATATTGACTATTTGGCAACTATCGAAGGCTGTATTTTTGTTCCCGAAGACGATCCCATTGCATTTGAGGGTAATCCTATAGCCAGGGTGGAATTGTATGCAGGTAGTAGCGAGGCTTCTTTGTCTTTGATTAGCGAAAGAACTGATTTTGTATTTACTTCAACGAATACTATTTTTTCGGTTAGAAAATCGTTTCCCAAAGGCACTTATTATGCTCGAGCTCGCATGATATTGGAAGATAAAACAGTTATCGATGGAAATCTTACCCAATTTGTCATAGAAAAAGAGGGTGAAGAGCCGTTGCCAACTGCAAGTTTGGATGGTATGTGGCTTACTTTAGAAAAAGGAGAGGTGCGTACAATAACATGTTACCCAGATTACCACGAAGTAATTAATATTCCCGATGATGATGAACCTACCCCATTTTGGATACATGGAAGTATTGTTACCGGATTTACCGAAGACGACAGTGACACAAAACTGACTGTAGTTGGAGATGATATTACTATTGAATTTACTGTATCAGGTAATCAGCTATCTCAAAATTATGTTTTCAAAGGGAAGTTTAATACAGCAAAAGATAAGATTACCGGAACAATGAATATGTCCGGAAAATCATCTCCGACCTGTGATATAATGGTTACTGCGAAATGGGAAGCAATGAAAAAACAATAATGTCGAGATCGCCGAAAATCGAAAAAAGAGTAGGTAAAACAAAAATATTATAATTATGAAAAAACATGTTAGATTTTTAGGATTAATACTATTGACTGTGTCGGCAATAGTGTTGTGTAGCTGTAATAAAGACGATGCTTCTGAAGATAGTTTGGAAATTAAGGAGTCTTGGGTAGAATTTGCAGGTGAAAAATATTACTATTTCTTTTCACGGGAAGTATTTTACATGCCTATTTTGGACAAGCATAATTGGTTTTGTGAGTTTATTATAGGTAAAAGTGGCGCTGATGTGGGTAATATGAAAATAATTCATTTGGAAAATTGGAGTACAAGCACAGGAAATCCCAATGGCCGTTATCGCCTAACATCAAGTAATGATGAAATAAACGAAGCTCATTTTAATGGCGACTTTACGTTATGTGGTCCTAATTGCCGTATAGCAGAAACAGTTATGTTTAATGGCACATTAACTACTATCGTTTATGATGTTATCAGTGGAATGTTAGACGTTAATAAAAACGGTAATATTTGGATATTTAAAATAAATGGTGTGTGCAAAGATCCAAATGGAAACACTAAACCTTTTTCATTGGATTATATAGGTGAAGTGACATTTGTAAAAGTTTAAACTTTATCTGACAAAAGCACCGTTAAATTGAATTTACAATTTAGATTTAAAATAATTCCAATAAAAACGAAGCTGCCGAAAATCGAAAAAAGAGTAGGCAAAACAAAAATATTATAATTATGAAAAGCCAAATTTATTTTTTTAGTTTATTGCTGTTGGTTTTATCTACAACAATGGTCTTTAGTGGTTGTAAAAAAGATGAGCCCACTAATGAATCGAATGATAATATAAAAGAAGTTCCCGACCCAGAAGGAACCATCAGTGTTTCTTTACGGAATCACGCAAATGGACATACATCCATATATCCTGGTGGCTGCTATGGGGAAGGGTTTAGTGTTTTTGCCGATGGAAACTTTAGTTGCAGTCAAGGGACTGAATTTGCCTCTGTAGGTAAAGTAACCGGAGTGGGAAATATTACAAGCATTCCAACATCGGGTTGGACAAAAGTGCTCTATGCAAGTCCCGGCCAAGGATATGTTGCTGCAATGGTAGGATCAAATGGAGTCGGATATGTCAGATTATTTGTTACAGATTATATGACAAGTGCTACGACAGGAGGAATTATGGGCATATATTTAAAATATCAGTCACCATTTAATGGGAAAGCCCAAAGTATTAATCTGACGAAAGATCCTGCTTCAAATGAAATTACAGTTTCGCCCGATATGTCTTGGAGTGTAAGCAGCAACGTTGCTTGGTGTACCCCAAAAATAACATCAAGAAATACATTCCAGTTGGTTTATGACGAAAATATCGCTTATGAAGTAAAACAAGGAATAATCACAGTAAAAAGCCCCGGATTGAAAGATGTTACTTATTCTGTGCCTCCTCAACAACCTCTAAGCCCCGATTTTATTACCTTTGCCAATGGCGAACTGCCCACTGCCTGTCAAACTAACTCATGGGTAGTTGATAATACAATTGGTTATGATGACAGTCACTCACTAAAACCCACTGTTAGCGGTGGCGGAGTAGTTATCAGCAAAACCGGAAGTAGCAACATTAATATGGTAGAATTTTACTTGAAAGGAACGGGTACTGTTTCTTTTTATATTGATGGCGAAAAAAAGGCAGAATGTACATCATCTTCCAATTGGCAAAGGTTTTGTTATTACCTGCCGAATGGATCGCACACATTGAAATGGGCATGCAATTCTATAGATGTAAATTTGGATGCTATCAAATTTAAACAAGGCTTGGCTATTGGCACACCTTATGAAGGTGGCCTTATTACCTATTTGGATAACACCAACCAGCATGGGCTGATAGCTGCAACCGAAGACCAAAGTACCGGCATACAATGGTATAATGGCAGTTATATTGTAACAGGGGCCACCGGAACTGCCATTGGTACAGGGCAAGCAAATACCACTGCCATTGTAGCAGCACAAGGTGATGGCGCTTATGCTGCCAAGTTGTGCGATGATTTGATATTGAATGGCTATAGCGATTGGTTTTTGCCAAGTAAAGATGAAATGAATGAATTGTATAAGAATAGAAATGCAATAAACATTAATGTACCTGATGCTTATTGGAGCTCTTCTGAGGAATTTGATGATAGAGCTTGGCAACAGAACAGTGGTTACACTAACTATAAGAACAATACATATAGAGTTCGTGCTTTTCGTGCTTTTTAACTATTTTAAGTTATACCAAACAATTGCATGAATGAGTATTAGGCCTGAAAAGTTTCTAAATCCTTTCAGGCCTTTTTTAAGCAAAAAGAGTTTGTATCGAATAATTTACTAAGCGGCATAGCCGCAGAATCTTTGTAGAAAATAAAGATCTATATTTCCCGAATTGAGAAACCTTGTTACAATCTTGCGGCATATTTGCCCAAGATGAGCAATCTTGTTGCAAACTTGCGGCATATTTGCCCAAGACGAGAAACCTTGTTGCAAACTTGCGGCATATTTGCCCAAGATGAGCAATCTTGTTACAAACTTGCGACGCATTTGCCCAAGAGGAGCAATCTTGTTGCAATCTTGCGGCATATTTTCGAATGGTTCCGCCCTTTGGCAGATGATTCTTATATGGCTGTTGAATTCCTAATTCCTAATTTTTAATTCCTAATTTAAGATAATTCCTCATTAAGAATATCTTTTTTATTTTTGCCGGGCGAAATACAATCATCTTCCACGAAATTTACAAGGCCGTCGTTTCGGTGCTTGCGGAAATCCGAAGGCGAAAGATTGGTGATTCTTTTAAACACTTTATAGAAGGTCGCGCGGTTTTTAAACCCCACATCGTAGCCGATACTATCGATG
>JAVBSK010000272.1:0-3700 GCA_031556755.1 Bacteroidales bacterium
GAAAGACTTACAAACTTGTCCGTTCAGGTTAATGATTTCAACGGATTCGATTTTTAATTCCGTATCAATAGTCATTAATCCTTCTTTAACGGAAATACTAACATCTATTCCATCAATCTGGGTTTTGTCGACACCGGAAGCCAGATCCAGGTCATATTTCCACAGAGATTTATAAGCTACCGGAGATGATGCTTCTGATGTTGACATAAAATAAAGATTACCGTCGATATTGTTCAGACTGAATGGTGTTCCTTTGGCTGGAAAGTCAACCACTTTCTTGGGAGAAGTGCTGATATTGTCAAGCACCCAAAGTTCTTCATTGTTGTTGGCATCCTGAGCGGTAAAAAACAATTTATCTCTTATGGGAGTGAAGCGGCTACAATTATCAGACAGACTTCCCGGTGCAATGTCTGTTCCCCAGAATTGTCTTTGATAAATACAGGTATCTAATGTATTTATAGGAGCGACCCAAAGGGCATAACCCGAAGCATATTGGGTAGCGTCTCCAGGCATATAATACCCACCATTGGCTTGGATAAACAAATAACCTTGATATTGAACAAACTGGGAAGGCCAGGATACTTGTGCGGGATTTCCACCCCAATGATTGATATCATAAATCAATTTTGGGTTTACTCCTTCTACAATCGGTTTACTTAGATCCCAAACACAGGGTTCTACATTGTGTATTCCATCGTGTGCGCGAAAATACAAAGTATCTCCATAGGGATATAATTCGGCTAATTCCGTAGCAAGCGGTTTTCCTGCATTTTCTCCTTTGGCAAAATCATAGCCTAACCATTTTGTCCCGTTTTCCGTTCCGTCGCTCCACCAGATTTCACTGCCATAGTCTTTATCTCCTCCTACTTGTTCCTTGACTGTTTCCGAGCGGAATACGACCCATTTGTCATTCACGTTTCTGAATGCTCCGATTCCGGCCGGTTGTGTTTGGAATATGCCGCTTGTCGCGGGTTTGTTGTTGATGTTTTTCAGCATTCTGGTACCTGCAGCCGTTCCGTCCGTGATCCATAATGCATCGTAATTAACGAGGTCGACACCTGCAAAGAATGCTTTGTTGCCAACAACTTCGATGTATCCGTTAATGGGAACATTTCCAATACGTATGGTTCCTGCTTCCGTTCCATCGGAAACCCAAAGCCATTTTTCAGGCTTGGTAGCATCCAATACCGGTAGTGCTTCACTTTCTTCGTCCATAGCCGTAAATAATAACTTATTGCCTAAAACAACAATATTGCTTGGTCCTGAACCTGTGGATCCGGGATAAATGTCTTTTACTAACTTTGTTCCCACTTCTGTTCCGTCGGAAACCCAAAGTTCACGACCTTTCTCAACGGTTTCCGCAGAAAAATACACTTTTCCACCCATCATCACCAGGTTGCCCGGACCTGAACCCGCTTCTCCCGGATTAATATCTTTTACCATACGGGTCGTTGCCGGAGTTTTACCTGATATCCAGAGTTCTCCGCCATAAGTGGCGTCTTTCCCCTGAAAATAGATATTGCCGGTTTTTACTGATTCTCTCTGAGGGCTTACAGGGTTCACATAGGCGACGAATGAACTCGCTTCTACGCCTTCGGGGTTCAATTTGATCATTCCGCTGGGAAGTACCAAATCCTGAGCATTTACTGCAGATAGTACACATACACCTGCTAACATTGTAAAAATTCGATTTTTCATGTGTCAAATTTTAAAAAATAAAAAAATCACTATAACTCTCTATCTCAATATTTATTTGTATCATTTATTCTATTCCATTTTACCTACCAGGGTTGTGATGGAATGTGGGGGGAAAATGATGGAATCAGAGTGAACCGGAGATCCTTTCTCCAGATTCTGATTTTCAGAGGTTATATAAGGAATCAATTCATTATTAACCAGTTTTTGATTTTCCCAATCAAAGATGTATTTTTTCGGTTTTTCGCTACAGTTGATAGCCACAATAACCACTTGATTATCAGATTTATTTTTATAGGCGGAAATCATTACGTTTGTTGCATTTTCAGGCGTTGCGGTTTGACTCGTATTGATTCGGATCATTCCCGGGCGAACGAAGTAAGAATAATTACCTAAGGCCCATAATAATTTCGAATCCCTGAAATATCCGTCGAACTTGCAGTAGTCTGCATTGTTTTTAGAGACTCCGTTACTGCTTCCGTCATCTAAATAAATCAACCCGTCTTTGAAATCGTGACGAGTCAATGCTGTCCACCATTGCCAGGAAGATGTATTGGCTACTGTCATGTCGTGATGAATGATACGTGCGACAAACAGCGCTGTTTTCATTCCTAAGTCACGTTTTCGTCCACCTCCACCCGGAAGTTCATTTTCATTTGTTTTTTCCAGAATACAGTATTCCGTTTGCCAGTATTTTAGCGAGGAGTCTACTTGTTTTATCCTGGCATTCAATTTTTTTCGATGGTTAATTTGGTCACTTAATGGCCATACGGAAAAATAACTGTGTCCGGAAATAATATGTTCCACATTATTCAGGCCGCTGATTTGTTCCGGAGAATTTTTTCCGAAAAATACATTGACCTGATCATCTCTGTTTTCTGTATTTACATCTTCATACAGATAATTGATTGCACCGGCTTCTCCTAATACAATCTGTGTTTGTAAAGATCTGTTTCTCAGTTGTTCTGATAATAATTGTATGAATTTATAAATTTCGGTATTTGTGGCAGGCGTACCTTCCTGGCTGGCTTTTCCGTCGGTTTTAGCCATCCAATCCCATTGGGGTTCATTGACAGGACTCAAATAATTGAATTTGATATCTTCATGTTCCTGGAGTTTTTCTATACAATTAGCTAAAAAAATGGCATAATCAGAAAGCTTTCCGGGTTGGATATTCATATGTTGTTTTTGTGGGGAAAATGCTTTCCCGTTGATTGTCATCTGCACCGGAGGGCTGATGGTGAAAGCCAGAAACTTCTCCACTCCACGTTTTTTTGCGGCCTGTAGGAACCATCGTTGTCCTTCTTGTTTTTTCCAATCATACGTTCCGTCAGGCAGTTGAAAACATTCTGCCCTGCGCCATTCATCCGAAATTAAACTTTCCGCACCTTGTTCATAACTTCCTGCACCCAAATAAAAACGCCAGATCGAGAGACCGATTCCTTTGGGATTTCCTTTGTCATCGGTTTCCATACTGAATAATAAGTCTGCAATTGCATTCCGTTTTTCATCTGGCCAGTATTTTCCCACCATTTGACAACGCCAGGCGTCGGAAGCTCCGAATCCGTCTATTACCTGATATTCCTGGTCGAATTGAATCAATATTTTCCCGGTATTTCCGGCATTCTTCACTTTTATTCCACCTACCATCACTGTGACATGGATAATAAACAAGGCTGCCAGTAAC
Source organism: Bacteroidales bacterium (assembly GCA_031556755.1). Lineage (GTDB taxonomy): Bacteria > Bacteroidota > Bacteroidia > Bacteroidales > Azobacteroidaceae > JAIRVZ01. The sequence goes on from JAVBSK010000272.1 coordinate 3,383, forward strand.
AGAATCTTTTTCATGGTATTCAAATTATTTTGCAAATGTATATATGTCTATACAATGAAAAAATGCAGTTAAGTTTGGAAAACATGTAAAAAAGGATTTTAATTAAGCTTGTAAGTTTATGTGTTTCTTCGTTTGTTTTGTGTAAATGTAAAATATATCGAAGTCTATGTAGAATGTCTTTGGGGTTATCTGGTTGTTTTTTAGAATAGTTATAAGTTTCAAGGTAAGAGGTGATAATATGCCAATGTGTTAACCAATCACTAATCTGACTGAATATATAGCATTTTTCATTTTAGCATATAGTGAAAAATCATAAAA
>JAVBSK010000249.1:0-5375 GCA_031556755.1 Bacteroidales bacterium
AAGAAATCCAACAAAAATATCCCGGCAATATCCACATCAGAACAATGGATATCTGCAAAGAATCTTCAGTAAAAATCCTGCAATCCCTGATTGAAGAAATGGAAGGGGTCGATATTATCTTTATCAATTCAGGATATGGAAAACAAGTTCAACAACTTGAACCCGAAATCGAATCCAAGACCATACACACAAATATCCTCGGATTCACCGATATCATCGTTTTCGCCTACAACTATTTCCGACGAAAATCATCCGGACATATCGTTGTTACCTCATCAGTAGCAAGTGTACGAGCATTGAGGCAGGCTCCCGCCTACTCCGCCTCCAAACGCTATATACGCCATTATGTGGATTGCCTCGCACAGCGGGCCAAGCATGAAAAACTGAATCTGAAGTTCACAACCCTGATGCCCGGATTCATCGATACCGATTTTATCAAATCCGACATCAGATATCCGCTAGTGATTCCGTTAGATAAAGCAGGCGATATTATATTCAAAGCTATCGAAAAAGAAAAAAGAGCAATTTATTTACCTTTCAGATGGAAAATTATAGTATTTTTCTGGAATCTTATCCCTCAATGGCTTTGGGAAAGATGTTAAGTATAATCACCGAATAAACAATGACTTAAAATATCTAAATTAAAATTAAAAATGCTTAAAACAAAGGATTGATTGTTAATAAATTATAAATAAAAGATTGGTTTTGTACCAGCTTTCAGGACAATGGGTTCTTTAAGTTTTTTTTAACACGACAAATACACATATTAATTAAGTTGCATCACATTGATTACATTTTGCATACACACGCACCTTTGATTTCATATTTACATCTGTGATTTTTATTTTATTATCTTAAAAACATTCACTACATAAACAAAAATAATTCCGTCATGAAAAACAGTACTGCTACAAAAAACGAAACATTGACATTAAACAAGATCAACTCCGTAGAAGAAGAATACAAGTTTCTTTCTGAGTATTATAACGAATTCTACGATATGAGTTATAAAGTCGTTAAGGAATACATGGAGGCTGTAAATCCTATTTATACGGATACAACACAGGGAATCAGTTACGGAGGAGCTATGTTTTCCGATCTTCAGGATTACTTATTACTGGCCAACCCGGAAATTACGGCGATTTGTGAACGTTACAACCAGTTTCGTTTGATAAAGAGGCAATTCGATGAGATCGCCGAAGGCATTAGAGAGATTAAAGATTCTTCCTCAATTACAAAAAAACTAAATCTGGTTGAAGAACAGATCAAAGACCTCTCCAAATATTTCGAACAATTCAAAGAACTGTATGACAAACATATTGAAAATTGGGAACTGCTTGTAGATATCAACACCACCGAAAGAATTTACGGATACTGGGCGATGTTCACAAGTGCAATGGAACTGTATCAGGACAAAGTCAAACTGGTTTTATCTCCAAGGATCTTTTCCATGCTGGAAAGAATGAAGAAAAAAATCGTTACCGTGGAAGAGTTGCAAAGCAGTGTCGATTACAAAGAGATTAAAGAATTCATTGCTGATGTCAGAGCGAATAAAGAATTTTTAATCAACAAAGTAGCAGAAGTTCTACGTACTAATTTCAAAGAACTTCACAAGAAAAAAACTGCTAAATTGACTGATGTTCATAAAGTATATATTGACAGTGTGAATGCACTTTATGAAAAAAAATACTCAAAACTATCTCTCCGCAACAACATTCAGATATCCCTGATGGAGCTCGACGAGGTTGTAAAAATGCTCAAACAGGATTTTGACAAAATAAAATAACTTCTTTTACTCAGAGAATAATTCGGAGGACAGCTTCTTTAACCAGAGAAGAGTCCTCCTTTTTTCATTCAGGATCTAACAATATCAGCCCTACTTTTGTTATAATAATTCTCACGCTATAAAACAATGAATATATAATACCCATGCGAATAACACTTCTACTATTAGTTTCCCTGTATATCTCTTTTTCTGCTTTCTCTCAACAACACGAAAGCAAGGAATTGAACCAATTGTTCTATCTGATGAAATATAAAGATGTTTATGAAAAGAAAAAAGAAGAAAAAATCAAGGGAATCAAAAAAATGCTGGAAATCCCGGACATTACTCCCGAACAACGCTATAACATCAACCGACAACTTCACAATGAATACAAAGTATTTATCTCCGACTCAGCCATCTATTACATCAAACAGAATGTGTTGATCGCCAAATCTTTGAAAAACGAAACCTGGATATATGAATCGGAAATAGCTTTGTCTTTCTTATATTCCCTCTCCGGAAAATACCTGGAAGCATTGGACATTCTCAACGGAATCAACCGGCAACGACTGGAACAAATGCCCAAATGGTTATTAGTAGAATATTATGGAGCATACAAAGAACTTTACCGATATTATACGAGATTAAAAGTCATCAACGACGAAAGTAGCAGATACTATTCCCAAAGCATCCTCTACAGAGATTCCCTGTTGAATATTGTCAACCCTGAGAATCAGTTTTACCAGATCTTATATGCCGAAAAACTGATGGACGAGAAGAATATGAAAAAAGCCAAATCCGTTTTACTGGAACTATATAAGAAATCCAAAACGGAAAACCGGGAGAAAGCCATCCTAGCCAATGTACTGGCTAATATTTACCGGGAAGAAAACAATATCGGAGAACAAATAAAATATTATTCCATCTCTTCCCAATGCGACATCAAAAACGCCATCAAAGAAAATGCATCCATGCAATCGCTGGCCTCTGCTCTATTCGAGTCCGGAAATATCGACGAGGCTTACAAATGCATCAAATCATCGATGGACGACGCCATATTCTGTAATGCTTACCTGCGCACCTTCGAAGTTTCCAGTATATTTCCGATCATAGATGCCGCCTACCAGGAAAAAGTTGTCTTACAACAACAAAAACTGAAAACCGCGTTGTGGCTCGTCAGTATATTATCTCTACTCTTAGTTTCCACCTTGATATATGTTTACGCGCAGATGAAGCGGATCGCCCGTATCAGGAAAGAACTATACCGTACCAATATCAAATTGAACGAACTGAACGAAAACCTGCAAAGTTCAAACAAAGAGTTACAACATGTCAATGAAAAACTCATACATGTCAATATGGAACTATCGGAAACAAACCTGGTGAAAGAAACTTATCTGGGAAAATTCATTGACCTTTGTTCACTCTACATAGACAAACTGGACAACTATCGCCGGCAATTAAATAAAATCGCAGCATCCGGCAATATTGAAACATTATATAAAACCCTTAAATCTTCTCAATTTATTGATGATGAATTAAGTAATTTCTATCATAATTTTGACGAAACATTCCTGCGCATTTATCCTTCTTTCATCAAAGAATTTAATAATTTATTTCCGGAAGAAGAAAAACAATTCCCTAAACAGGGAGAATTACTCACTCCCGAATTGAGAATCTATGCACTAGTCCGCTTAGGGATACAGGATAGCACGAAAATCGCAAGTTTTCTCAGGTATTCGATTACAACCGTTTATACTTACCGCTCCAAAGCAAGGAGTAAATCCTTAGTAAAAGGAGACTTTGAAGAACGAATCAAGACTATCGGAAACGAAACAACTAACTTTTGAGACAAAGTCAGCCTCTATTAAATTTAGATTATTCAACATTCACACACATCGTAAAATGTTAAAAAACAAATAATTAGCATTTATCTTCACTTAGATTTTTACTTGAAAAGATTCTTTTTTCGCCTCCTTGATTTTACATTTGTTAACAAATAGTAAGGTTTTTTTGTTATAAATTCAAAAGTTGAAAAAAAAACAAAAACACATATTTTAATCCCTTTTTAATTAACGTAGTATCATGAGAAAAAAGAAAAAGACCATTGGGACTGTTTTCCAACGTGCTTGTGCTATTGTATTATGCATGTTGGCCAGTATGGGCGTTTACGCACAGAATAAACAGGTTACAGGAAATGTTTATGATGAAAAGAACGAAACCGTAATCGGCGCTTCCGTTGTTCTGAAAGGAACGACTATCGGCACCGTTACCGACTTTGACGGGCATTTTGAATTGGAAGTTCCTGCAAATGCCACGCTTGTTATCACTTCTATCGGCTTCAAAACCCAGGAAATTCCGGTTGCCGGAAGAACTGGTTTGAAGATTATAATGAAAGAAGACACCCAACTATTGGAAGAATTGGTGGTCATCGGTTATGGAAGTGTGAAAAAAAACGATTTGACCGGTTCGATTACCGCAATTGGCGAAAAAGATTTTAAAGAAGGAGTTTCTACTTCTCCGACAGAACTACTTACTGGAAAAGTGGCGGGAGTACAGGTTATTTCCAATGGAGGGAGAGCTGGTTCCGGAGCTCGTATCCGGATACGGGGCGGAGCTTCTCTGAATGCAAACAACAATCCCTTGTTCGTTATCGATGGCATACCCTTGGAAAGTTCTACCGATTCCAAAGGAGATCCCAGCATATCAGGGTCATCCGATCCGTTGAGTCTTATCAACCCAAACGATATTGAATCGATGAACGTATTAAAAGATGCTTCTGCTACAGCGATCTATGGTTCACGCGCTTCTAATGGAGTTATCCTCATCACCACAAAAAAAGGATCTACCGGACAAAAGCAAAGCATCAATATTTCTAGCCAGAATTCAATTGCAACTATTGCCAATAAAGTAGATGTATTATCGGCTGATGAATATCGCGAATTAGTTACCAAATATGCAGGAATCTTTAGTAATAAAGAGAAATATGTGAGTTGGTTAGGTACCGCCAATACCGACTGGCAGAATGAAATATTCCGTAATGCATTTACCACCGATAACAATATCAGCATCAACGGAGGAGACAAAAACCTGCCTTATCGTATCTCATTTGCTTACATGAATCAGAATGGAATACTTAAAACCGACAATATGAAACGGGCAACCGCTTCAATGAATCTCTCTCCATCCCTTTTCGACGATCATCTGAAGATAAACCTGAATGTAAAAGCAACTGGCGCACATCAACAATTCGGTAATAATGCAGCAATCGGAGCTGCCTTACGGATGGATCCGACCAAACCTGTAATGGCGGATGGATTCGAGCAATACAATGGTTACTGGACATGGTTGGATAATAAAGGAAACCTGAATAGTTTGGCGACAGTAAACCCGGTAGCATTATTGACAAGCCGAGATGATCAATCGGATGTTTACCGTAGTTTGGGAAATGCCCAGTTCGATTATAAATTCCATTTTCTTCCCGCATTAAGGGCTAACCTGAATCTGGGTTATGATGTTTCGCAAGGCAAAGGAGGAGTGATAGTTCCGGAATGGGCTCCGCAAACATTCGGACAAGGCGGAGAACGCACAAACTTCGACCAGCAAAAAC
>JAVBSK010000328.1:0-3532 GCA_031556755.1 Bacteroidales bacterium
ACGCGACCGAACGCGTGAAACATTTGACCGCGCAAAGCTTTTGGATGGAATTATTAAATCATGCAACTGAAGAGTTGAAACATGCTCAACTCCTGATCGACAGAATTATCGAACTGGACGGAACTCCCGTCTTGTCTCCTGAAGAATGGCCTAAATTAGCCTCTTGTAACTATTATCCGCCTGTCGACCCGTATGTGGAAGTCATTCTGGATCAAAACCTGCAAGGGGAAAGATGCGCCATCAAACGTTATCAGCAAATTGCATCTATAACCGACGGAAAAGACTTTGCAACTCATGAAATCGCAGTCCAGATTCTATCCGATGAATTGGAGCATGAACGCGATATCGAAGATTGGTTGAAAGACATACAACAAATGAAGTTGCACATTCAGTGATTCTCCCGCAAGAACAGGAAAGCAAATGAGGATGTATCCAGGAATATTTTTTCTTGTGATACATCCTCGTTTATTTCAGGACTAACTGCATTCCTGTTTTAACTGTTCAATCCAACGGTTAATCCGTTCATTGGTTTTACCGGATTCATTATCTTCATCCAACGGTAATCCGCAAAAGAAGCCGTTTTTTACCGCCCTTGAATCATCGAAAGAATAACCTGAGGTATCGGTTTTATTGCCAATGAGCGTTGCTCCTGCTTTTTCAGCAGCTTCGGCAATAATACCCACCGCATCACAGAACGTATCGGAATAGGAAGATGAATCACCCGTACCAAAAACAGCGACTTTCTTTCCGGACAAATCCAATTTTTCAAGTTTAGCAATAAAACTGTCCCAATCGTCTTGTAAATCCCCTATCCCCCAGGTAGAAGAACCAAGTATGAGCACATCATAACCGAGCAGTTGCTCTGGTTTTATATCGGCAATATCGATTATATTGTTTTTATCTATTCCTAATCCTTTTGCTATCAAGCCGGCAACAGTCTGTGTATTACCGGAAGAAGAACCGTAAAATATAGCTTTTTTTGACATACTGTTTTTATTAAATTGATTATACTGAAATATATAATAATAAAGCAAAAATCTATTTATACAATCACATCTTCTTATTTTCATTTCAATGTAACTTATGTTACACTCTAAGTAAAGATGTATGTTTAACTTTGTTGTTAAATAAACATAATATCAAAATAAAATGTTTAAGTCAATATCAATTCTAAAAAAGCATATGACAACAAATACAACATTTTCCAAAGGAAACATATTCGACTTTTCAAAAGAGATCGAATATTCGGAAGGAGGAATTATCAGCAAACAAGTTCTTAAAAATCAAGCGGGAAACGTGACCTTGTTTTCTTTCGACAAGGGACAGGGACTAAGCGAACATACGGCTCCGTTCGATGCATTGGTACAAATCATTGATGGTAAAGCCGAAATTACAGTCGGAGGTATCACTCATACATTGGAAACAAACCGGATTATCATTATGCCGGCCAACATTCCCCATGCAGTACATGCAACCGAACGGTTCAAAATGTTATTAACCATGATAAAAGGATAAATCATGAGCGAAATTATCAATAATTCGGAGAAAAGGAAAGAGCTACTTAAGCACTTGATCTTGCAATTGCATAACGGTGAAGCGCCTGAACAAGTCAGAGGCCGGTTGATACATTTACTACATTCGGTACCTTACAATGAAGTGGTAGAAGTAGAACAGGAACTGATAGCAGAAGGACTTCCTGAAGAAGAAATACTTCAACTTTGTGATATACATACGACAGTTCTGGAAGGCCATATTGATGTATCTGCAGCAAAATCTGTTCCGGAAGGTCATCCCGTCGATACATTCCGAAAGGAAAACAGAGCATTGGAAGATCGAATTGCAAAAATCAAAGTTTTATTTGAAAAGCAGAAGGAATCCAATGATGAAACGGAAAAATGGCTTCTACAACTACGTGGATTGTTTAACGAACTTTCAGATGTAGATAAACATTATAAGCGCAAAGAATACTTATTATTCCCATTCATGGAAAAAGCAGGAATTACAGGACCTCCGAAAGTAATGTGGGGAAAGCACGATGAGACACGGGAACTGTTGAAAACAGTATATGAAATTCTTGATGTGAGAGATGGAGTTACAGCAGAAGAGTTGGGGAGTATTGTTTCAATGGTATTCCAACCTATAATAGAGGCTATTGAAGGAATGATTATGAAAGAGGAAGAAATACTTTTCCCCATGTGCCTAGACCTCCTGACAGAAGAAGACTGGTACCAGATTTATAAAGAAACTCCACAATTCGGTTTTTGTTTGTATGATCCTCAGACAGAATGGAAACCCGTAAATATTAGTAAAGAACAGGCGCTCTTTATTTCTGGAGACGCCATCCGGCTCTCATCCGGTAGTTTCGATATGAAAGAATTGGAAGCTTTATTCATTACACTTCCGGTAGACATTACTTTTGTCGATAAAAACGATAAGGTGAAATTCTTTTCCCACAGTCCCCAACGGGTATTTGAACGAAACCGTTCCATCATCGGACGGGATGTCCGCATGTGCCATCCGCCCCACAGCGTACATATCGTAGAACAGATCATTAACGATTTCAAAAGCGGAAAAGAAAACAAAGCTGCATTCTGGATTTCAAATTTCAAGGAACGTTTTGTATATATCGAATATACGGCGCTCCGGAGCAAAGAAAACGAATATCTTGGCATTATAGAGGTAACACAGGACATCACTGATTTACGGAAACTGGAAGGAGACCAACGATTATTGTCTTATTCATCCAAATAATATTTTCATGGAAATCAATTTGCAAACCAAAGTAGCTGCTCTTCTGGAGTCCTATCCTGATTTAGAAAATATATTATTGGAACTGTCTCCCGCTTTTACTAAATTGCGTAATCCAATACTGAGACGTACGGTAGCCAAAGTTACAACTCTGCAACAAGCCGCTCGGGTTGCAGGCATTTCCCCTGCCAAAATGATACAAACATTACGTGAAGCTGCTGGATTAAACGACAATAACAGAATAGACGATGGCACGGAAGAAGATTCAGAAACTCCGCCGGCATGGTTCAATGAAACTAAAATTACCATCCGGTTCGATGCTTCTCTTTATATCAATTCCGGACAAAGTCCCATGCAGGAAATAATCCGCCTGGCAAATAGGTTGAATATGAAAGAGATTCTGGAATTAACCGCACCTTTTAAACCTGTTCCAATCATTGACCTGTTGAAATCGAAAGGTTTCAAGGCCTGGTCTTTTCTGGGAAAAGTATACTTTTCGAAATAGAAACAGATGTATAATATATGTTGTATGTTATAATTTCTCCCGATTCGGGAACTTCATTCATCAACTTAGAAATGCTTTAAAAATAATTTGTATTTTTGAGACATCAATCCAAAGAATATTTCTCAGATAAATACAAGTAACGAAAAACCAATTATTATCACATGAAAAGTTTTTTTGCATCAATCATTATTTTATCATCAGTTGTTTTTTGTACGTTGCAAGCCCAGGAACTGACCGTAGCTACCTATAACCTGCGCAACGCCAATCCTGGAAACGGAG
>JAVBSK010000216.1:0-5341 GCA_031556755.1 Bacteroidales bacterium
CAATCCGGCAACAATGGCTGTAATAAGTCCCTTTTCCGGCGAAACACCCGAAACCACGGCAAAAACAATAGCCAATGGCAACGCCACAATCCCAACAATTACACCGGATTTGACATCTTTGGAAAATTGTGTTTTCCAATAAGTTTTGTCAATGGTGGTAAATGTTTTGGGTTTAAAAATTTCATTCATTACTGAAATGTGCTTTTAAGAATCTGCAAAGGTACTATTTTTCAGGGAGAAGTGCAAAAAGTGAAGTGAACCCCAAAGCGTGATAAATGTGGTGGATGAATGTGCCAGAATATAGGAATCCCCCATTTTGCCGAATCTATGGATTTGATACCATAGATTCGGCATTCTTATAATCTTTCATTTTTCACTTATTTCACCCTATCCTTCGCATTCTTTACCATAAAATGCAAACGATTTAGGACATTGGCTTCTGAACTGTCGCCGTCGAAGTCAAGGAAAAGCATTTGCATGCCTGGATATACCTTTTTAACCTGTTTTTCAATCCCTTTGAAAATAACATGGTTGTTTACACTCTCTGAGGTTACTACCAATTTGTAAGCCAAAATTCATCAAATATATCATTTCCTGAGGGTTCCATATTTGAACGAATATCTTCCATCGCTTTATTAAAAACATCATCCATTGTATATGCTTTGAATCCATTTACTTTACAAGTTTCGAAATCCTGTGGACAAATCACATCCCGAAGCGTAAAATAACAATAGTGTCTATTTTCTTCTGATAAATCGGCATATTCTTTTTCAAAAATAGCCTTGTATGTTTCCAATTGATTATGCCTTAACGTAGAATAAGCCTTATTTTCTATTAATAAAACATGTTTAGATTCTATACATAGAGGATTTTTCAAAATTATTTCTGCACATAAGTCTATCCTCTGCCACTGCTTCCGTACTTTTACAGAAAGAACTTGCGTGCAAGTCCCTATTTTTAAAGCATCATCAAAAAGAAAAACAGATAAAATTCTTCTGCAATATTCTTGTAATTGAGGTGTTATATTATTTGCCCCTTTCACAATAGCCTCTTCACTTGCACAACGCAATGTCCAAGAAAGGAAAAAATCAACCACTAATTCTTTACTGTCCGAATCGCTTGAATCCCTCATAAATAGAGATAGCTTTCGCTTAATAGAATCTTTTTCCATAAGCTATTATTTAGTTATGTTATAGTATTCTTTGTACAAAACGCATTAATAATCTGCACTTATTTTTGTTAAAACTCCATTTTGTAATGTAAGCACTTCTGTAAGTACACCAATAGAATAGTACCACTTCTCTGTTTTTCCATTAGATGTTGATGATGATGTGGTTCGCGTTGGGGTACCATAAGCTGCTTGGCACATTTCAGTGGTCATTCCGATTTCCACTTTATGTTCAAAAATTAGTTTCCCTTTCTGTTCACCATACTTTTGAATTAATTCTTTTTTGCGTTGTTGTTTTTTTTGATTTTGCAGTTCTGCCTGTTGTTGTTCTTTTTTTTCTTTCTCTGCTGCCCTGATTTTTTCTTGTGCGATTGCTTTTTCAGGTATTATATAAGAACTTGTGTATTTACTTTCCTTTTCTGCAAGAGTTTCATATTTTTGAAATATAATATCATTTTCGTTTTCAGGATTTGACAATGCAAGACACACTTGACCTTGATAATCTCCTGAAGTTGCCACAATAATTTTTGTACATTTCCTTTTCCGTATAGGATTTCTATTTTCAGAACCAACAGAAAAATACTGATTTAAATACTTTTGTTGTATTTTCTGAACTGCTCCAACAAAAATAAAATCGTCAGGTGCAAGTGAATATACGGTATCTCCACTATTATTTTCTGTTAATTTTAATATACAATTAACTGTTGGATAACCACAATCATCTCCGGAGAAACAATTGTGATTCGCATTACTTCCTAATATCGTACGATGATCACATCTAAACCATTGATAATCTTTGCAGAACATATGAAATTTTTCATTTTTCCTTACTACAGAAAGCTCATAAGATTCACCTACTTCATCCCCGTACGGAAATAACTTTATAGTTAATTCATTAATGGGAAGTATATCTATAATTGTATAGTATTTATTTTCAATGTTTGAATAATCATAATCACAATAATCTGAACCATATCTTGGCAAATACAGCCGACTACTGTTGGTATCTTTATAAATATTAGTAATTCGTCTCCTTTCATCTGTTGTATCTATTCTGTTTGTACGTAACAAATTCGGTGCATTTATTCTTTTAGGAAGGAATACAAGTTGTCCTATGTATTTTTTATAGGCATCAAATTCCGGACAAAACACGAAAGACACACATAAACTATCATAAGGGGCATAAATATATTTATAACCATAGGCCCATGGCACTTCTTTTTTCTTTTCCGGTTCTGGTGCTAATTCTATTTGTGCTTGTACTGTTTTTATGAAAGACATGCATACCAAAACAGTCAGAAGTAACAATTTTAATTTCATAACTCTTATTGTATTTTGATGATTTTTAATTGATTTCTATTTATGTTTTTTTGATAATATAAGCTCAAATTTATGAAATAAATTTATAAACTCAATTTTTCATTCATTCCATCCTATCCTTCGCATTTTTCACCATAAAATGCAAACGGTTTAAGTGTGTTGCCGTCGAAATCACGGAAGAGCATTTGCATGCAAAAAAGGAATGTTATTCCACACCCAATACTAATTGTGGATTATTCAATTCTTCCACTAATGCATAAACAAGAGTACACGGATTGTATTTGGCATGATTCTTTCCTGTATGTGCTTTTTCCAACCTCTTTGCCCAAATTATTGCTTGATCCTGCTTCCCATGTATTTTCAATAATTCATACATTTGAGGATTATTTTTTTCATACCTGAATCCCTTTATTTTTTGTTTTAAACAGAATTCTATTTGTTTACTATAATGATCTCTTGATATTCCTGTATCTAAATATTTGAAATGAAGAATATACCAAAGTTCAAATGCCTCATTTGACCATGCACATTTAATTTTTTTGGCTTTTGCTTTTTCAATGGCGCTATTAAAATTTTCTTCAGGAAAGCTGTCTCTATCAAATACAACCCAAACACTTTGATAAGTTTTATTAGATTTCTTAATTCTTTCGAGGGTTTCTTCTACTATGCTCAATGTATTCTTTGCTGTTCCTATAATTTCAATATCTAATGTATGAGAAGGCAAATTTTTCTTAAATGATTTGAAATAATTGGGTTCTGTTTTCGTACCTTCACAAACTATTAAGAAATAAATTCGTTTCTCACGAAAATTTATTTTCCGTTTTTGTCCTTTTCGTTCGAAACGCTTATTTATCCTGTCCATTTTGCATTAATTTAGAGAAATCACCAACGAAAGGAATTGCACCATACCGACCCTCAATATAATCTTTTTCATAACGGCGGTCATTTCTGACTTTAGTTCCATTGGGTTCTTTAAATTCTACCAAAGAATATAAATCTGTTTCTTCAAACTCATTTTTTTCTGCGAAATAAATTTGATCTCGACGCAAATTGGCATAAGACAATAAATTAGTATCGTGTGAAACAAAAATCAACTGCCCATTTGCAGTATTAATTTCAGGATTATTAAACATCTGCACAATTTGCTTTGTTAGAAGAGGGTGAAGTTTTGCATCCATTTCGTCAATGATTGTTACCCAACCAAAATGTAGTCCAACTACAATATACCCAGCCAAATCAAATATCTTGTTAGTCCCTGAAGATTCTTGCTTTGTCATATCAAATTCGTAATTACCAACATTTTGTCCACTCATATCATATTTCGAATGAATTGTTTTGATAAATTTTGATACTTTGTCTGATAAAAAATACTTTTCGAAACCTAAATTTAAAGATTTAATAAAAAGGTTTAGTTTTTCATTCAAACTCATATATTCATTCTCTAAAAAGAAAATTGTCAAATTTCTTTCCTTAGCATGGTCTATTCCTGATAAATTAGAAAACTGTCCAAACCATTCCATTATTTTATGACTCTCTTCGCCATTGAATTGATCGCAAACAGCTAAAAACAAAGCATTTTCTCGTGTTTTACTTTCTAACTTTTCACCTTCAGAGAAATTTTCTGTTAGCTCAAACCTATTTCCGTCTCTTAAAAATAACAACGTTTCCTTTCTTTTCCCTTCTTTTTTGTAAAGCCATTCATAATGCACCTTTTTTCTGCATGCTTCAAATCCATAACGATATTGAACGCCTTCAATCAAAACCATCAATTCAAAATGAGAGGGTTGGTTTTCTGTCTCAGTATTTAATAGAAATGGTGTTACATTAATTTCATCAGTGGAATTTAATTTTGTAGAGTTTTTTACGATATCTAGCACGGTTATCAATGCTTTTAACAGATTACTTTTCCCACTTGAATTAGCTCCATAAATAACAGCGCTACGTAAAATTTTATATTTCCCATTTGTAATCACATTTTCAGGAAACTCTTTAATGCTCGCAGCTTCAAGACTTAATGTCTTTTTATCCTTAAATGATAAATAATTACCAACAGTGAATTCCAATAACATAGGGTTAAGTTTTTGAGAGTTATCCTCACTTTATAATATGCAAATGTACGATAGTTTATTTATTTTGTTTCAAAAATGAGAATTTTTCTCATTTTTGAAACAAAATATCTTTTGCAAATTTTATTCCATTTCTTTAATTATCACCGAAACTACTTTACCATTTGTATTTTTTACCATAAAATGCAAGCGGTTTAATACATTAAATTCGGAAAAGTTGAGAAAGAACAGTTGCATGTAGGGTCACAGTCTGCTTGTTTCTGAATTACATAAAATACCGGAAAGGCAACAAAAGCCATTCGATAAATTTTTCCATATTGGTCCTTTTCTTCCACGAATCGTAGTCGAAAGGGCTGCAATGGGTAAGTGTTTCGCTTAGATGGGCTTGCAGCAGTTCCGAAATTTTGTCATCCATGCCGACCAAAGAAAGTTCGTGCTGATAACGGAAACTCCGGTAATCGAAATTGGCAGAAGAAACCGAAAAATATTCATTGTCCACAAAAACTGCCTTTGCATGCAGGTTCCCGGGGGTATAGTAACAAATATGCACGCCGGCTTCGTGAAGCATTCCCACATAGCGGCGGCGAACAATATCCACAGAAAGTACGTCGGAATGGCGGGGAGTTAAAATTTTTACAGAAACACCACGTTCCACAGCTTCCATTAAAGCTTTTCTTAGCTTGAACCCGGGCAAAAAATACGGCGTTTCAATAATGATTTCGTGTTTTGCTTTGGCAATCATCTTTTCGTATTTCTTTTTCAGCTTTTGGCGTGCAATGGCGGGAAT
>JAVBSK010000072.1:0-2886 GCA_031556755.1 Bacteroidales bacterium
TCTTTGAATCAGAGGGTGAGTTATGTTCGGAATCGGTATTTGAGATACAATATAAAACGACTAAGACAGGTTGGGGTTGGGGTAACCAGGGGAATCCCAGTTGCGTTTTTGTAGCTTCGCGTGGAACCCCGAGCCATAAGAATTGGGGTTGGGGATATAATTGTCCGACTCAAAATCTGGTAGATGAATTTGAACCGGAAGATCCTCGTTTGTATGCTACAGTTCATGGTCGTGGAATTACTGATTATCTGTATGGAGTGAGAGTTTACATTGAGGAAGATCAGACTTACTTGACCGGATATGCAACCAGAAAACTGGCATTGCCACCGGCGGAACAACCTACGGAACACTCGGATGGTCCTTACAATGAACGTATTATCCGTTATGCTGATGTGTTGTTGATGAAAGCGGAAGCAGCATTTTATCTTGGCAAAGCCGATGAGACCAGAGACCTGATTAATCAGGTGCGCACACGTGCGAGAACATCGACCTATCCGAAGGGTTATCTGAAAGATACAAACGTGTATACGCCGACGCCGTTTCAAAATAATCTCCCTGATATTCAGTCAAATGTAAATGGAGATGCCCTCTTAAAAGCGCTTAAACATGAAAGACGCGTCGAGCTTGCCATGGAAGGCCTGAGATATTTTGATCTGGTCCGTTGGGGTGATTATCGCAATACTTTAAGTCCGGACGCTCAGGCTCGATATGATAAATTCCTTCTGAGAGGCGTTCCCGTATTACCGATTCCGGCTTCGGAAGTTACGAGTTGGGGATTGCCACAAAATCCTTTACCGTAAAAATGTGCGATAAAAATTAGTTTTAATTCATTAATGTATATGTAATTATGAAGATATTTAATAAAATAATATGTTTGATGTACATCGTGTTGTTGACAGCAGCCTGTTCCAATTCCGAATATGGAGAAGAATCAGATGTATATTTTCCTGTACCGGAAATTGAAAGTGTTCCGGACTCGGTGAAAGTGGGAGAGAATATGATCATTAAAGGAAAAAATTTTGTAGAGCCCAATAGTGTTTCTATCGGGGGAGAGGCGGTTACAATTATTTCCGAATCTCCGACAGAAATTGTGATCAGGACTCCGCGCATATTCAAAGAAAGCTATGTTGAAGTGATGAATGTTTTTGAAAGGGTTGTTAAGTCGGCTACTGAAGTTGCTCCGATTTATCCGGAAGCAAATGAAATTTCGATAACGAAATGGCCGGAAATAATACTGAAAGGAAATATATTGGAAATTGAAGGGGAAAATGTGGATATGATCACAGAATTATTAATTTTAAATACACTTATCCCGGTTGTTTTAGAAGATCAGGAATCAACCAATCTGTTGAAATTCTTTGTTCCTGCAGATTTGCCGGAAGGTAACAAATCGAAAATCATAGCAACATCAGTTTTAGGACAAACATTTGAATCTCCCGAGTTAGATGTTATGAACTTCACAGGATCTATGATGATTTGCGATTTCGATAATTTTGAAGATGTTGACACCACTCTTTTGATGCAGGCCCCGGCCAATGTGCCATATACTTGTCAGAATTATCGCGATGGCATAAGCTGTCCTCAAGGTGAGGCGTTTTTCAGTTATTATTCGGAAGGAGCGACTTACTGGCAAAATATATATTTTACGACAGCTAAGATGAAAACGCCAATTAATCTGAAAGCATTTACTCAGCCTTATCTGTCTTTCAGGTACAATTCGGATGATGCTGTCGGAAATTTTACATTGGCTCTTCTTCAGGGAGATAAAAAATGGGCAGGTGATTTTAATGGAAAAACTACCGGTGATGAATTGATTTTCAATATGCTGCCTCCTACAAACGGAGAATGGGTATGGATGAATATACCAATAGACGGGAGCAAAGATTTCTTTGCCTATGATTGGGGAAGTGATCATAATCCTATAGATCTCAAAGGATCGGTCAATGGAATTGAAATAATTGCACGTCCTTTCAATGCATATCATTGGGATGGAACAAAAATCAATGAAAATTTCCAGAATCCATATTATAAACTCAACATTGACGAGATATGTATATCGGAGGGACCTAGAACCGATTAGTCTTTTTTGGGATAAGATTTTTAGTCCCAGGAAAATAATATGTTTTTCTCACTAGAATAACAAACTAAAAAAGCCATTTTCCAATTCTGAGAAAATGGCTTTTTTTACAGTGTACCATGTAATTTAGAACTGATGCTCTCAAGGATGCGGGATGTTTTCAGAAGAATCCCTTATTTCCTACGGAATTCTTACTTCTTTATTGAATAGTTACGGCGCTTTTTTTCTCTCCGTTCACATATAACTGGAATTGTTTGGCTGGAATATCTTTTTCAATAGCAAAAATATAAACCGGAGTGGAAGTATAAGTCTGCCCGGCACCGGTTTCTATGTTGATGAAAAGATGACAGGCATCGCCGATCGTTTCCATCTTTTCGACAGTGATAGTCGTTTGCTTTTGAGTAGGTTTTAACGTGACAGCGCCTACGATCGATGTTGCAAAATCAGGCTTTGTAATTTGATTATTCATTGTTTTGCCGATTCCGAAAATCTCATTGAATGCTGTTTCGTTATTGAAGAGTAATAATTTCACATCTTCATCTTGCTTGTAAGTGTTTTTGAGAAAGAATCCGGTTAATTCCTGTGAAACGACAGGAGTAGGAGTCTGTCCGGTATTTACAACCGGTGTTTGTAGTTCTGCTTGTCTTGTTTTGTTAGAACATGCGGAAAAAGTTACCAACAAGGAGGTAATTAAAACATAAATTAGTTTCATAAGGATAAATTTTTAATAAAATCATTCGCCAACAAAGCCTTAGACTTTGATGTAACATTTAAGAGTAACAGTTTTCTTGCAAATTTGTTCTGAATAT
>JAVBSK010000101.1:0-8172 GCA_031556755.1 Bacteroidales bacterium
GGGCAGAACGGGGTAAAGTATTTTGGCTATGACTCGGCATGGGGCGGTATCGTAGGCGCAAATCCCGGTGCCGGAGACGATTTTGGGGCCAGCAGGTTTACCGATCATCACTTTCATTACGGATATTTTACCTATGCTTCTTCTTTGCTTTCCCTTTTTGATGAAGATTTCAAAAATAACTATGGTGAAATGATTACCCTGATTGCAAAGGACTATGCCAACTGGGACAAGTCTGATAACCGTTTCCCGTTTTTCAGAACATTAGACCCTTGGGCAGGTCACTCTTACGCCGGCGGATTAGGTGGTTGGAACGGAAACGGACAGGAATCTACCTCCGAGGCCATGCAGGGATGGGGAGGATTGTATCTGTTGGGAATGGCTACCGGAAACAAATCCATGCGTGATGCGGGAATTTTCGGCTGGACGCTTGAATCCCGCGGAGTTGCAGAATACTGGTTTGACAGGGATAAGGAAAATATCCGGTATGACAAATACGATAAACCTTACAATAGTAATCTGACTTCTCAGGGAATTGGTTGGTGGACATGGTTTTCAGGTGATCCTGTATGGATGCATTCGATTCAATGGATGCCGATATCTCCTTGCCAGAATCATTTGTATCAAGACCTGACTTTTGCCCGCTGGGATTATGACCAGATGATGCAATCGAAAGAAATGAAGGGCTTTTACGAAGAACCGGTAGTGGATGGCCCCGGCTCATTGGGATATGACAGCGGAATCGGAAACGTAGTACTTTCTTATTTGCAGATATCGAGTCCTGATGAAACGGCGGAAATCTTTGATTATTTGTGGAACAACAATAAACCGACGGCGAAAAATATAGATACGGGAGGAATTACCTATTTCCTGACACATTCGCATCGAACCTACGGAGATATCTGTTTTGACATCCATGCCGATATTCCGACAGCGACCGTCTATAAACACAAACAGACGGAAAAGATGACTTTTGTGGCTTATAATCCTGAATCCACAGAGAAAACAATTATATTTTATCAAAACGGGAGTCAGATCAAACAATTCAAAGCGCCGGCCAAACGCCTGACTGTCTATTCGGAAGAACCGGTTTTGTCGAAAGTGAATATCCTGATTCCGGCAAGCATGACCGTAGAGCCGGGACAAACGCTTCAACTGGAAGCCAGGTTGTCAGACCAATATGACGTGGAAATCTCAGGAAATGTTTCATGGACTGTCGACACAAACGGAACAGTATCTCCGTCAGGACTTTTTACTGCCGGAACGACAAAAGGTACAATTGCCCGTGTTACGGTTCGGAGTGGAGAACTTACGGATATAATTGATTTGAAAATAAATGACAAACCGGTGTTGACGACCGCTCGGATTACTCCACAGCTATCTTTCTTGGAAGTAGGAAAAACGATTGAATATCAAATCGAGATGTCCGATCAGTATGGAGATAAGTATCAAGCCGGTGTGGATTGGAAGATATTGAAAAATAATCAGTTAATCAAACAGGATGCTTTGTTTGACATTCAAACGATCGGTAAATACAAGGTGCAGGCATCTGTCGAAGGAAAAGAATATGAGACGGAAGTTTATCTGACTCCTCCTTTCAATAATTTGGCCTTTAATAAACCAGCTCAATCATCGTCCGAAGAAAATGTAGGTACGTTGACCAGATATGCAACCGATGGAGACCGCACGACACGTTGGGGAAGTCAACATGATGATTTGCAGTGGATTTATGTCGATTTACAGGAAGTTTCATACATTGCTTATGTAACTATATATTGGGAAGCCGCCTATTCTTCCCTGTTCGATATCCAGGTTTCCGATGACGGACAGGAATGGGAAACAATTCAAACCGTAACCGGAACGGGAGGCATATCTACTTTGGAAATCAATACCGAAGCCAGGTATATCAAAATGAACGGCAGGGAAAGAGCGACTGTTTACGGACATTCTTTGTATGAATTTGAAGTCTATGGAGTAGCTCCGGCCGGTTCGGAACCTGTTTTGTTCGGTATAGATATACAACCTCGTTATGCTGTGCTGAAGGAAGGCGAATCCATTCAGTTATCAACTTCCGGCTATGATCAGTTCGGAAACATGATGGACGTGAATCCTCAATTCAATCTGCTGTCCGGAACGGGAAACATTACGGAGTCAGGCATACTTACTCCTTCCAGATATGGAACGATTACCGTGGAAGCCAGGGTAAATAACCAGACATCCAAAGCCAGTTTTATAGTTGAAGAATCTCCGAAGCCGAAAAGCATCAGCATTTTTCCGGAAAAAACCTTGTTGGTAAAAGGTGAAAAATTATTCTTTTCCGTGATAGGAAAAGACCAGTTTGGAGTGCTTATACCCATTAATGACGTAAGTTATACGCTGGTAGGAAATGATGGCAGTGAGTTGACCGGTTCTGTTTTTTCGGGAAATGCCGCCGGAAGTTATGAAATCATTGCAACATCGGGTTCGTCTAAGGATACCGCTTATGTGCAGGTGGCGGAACTTTCCGAAATCAACCTGGCGTTTCAAAAACCGGTTACTACAAGCAGCTATGAAAATGCAGGAACCATTCCAGGTCATGTAAACGATGGAGATATGACAAGCCGTTGGGGCAGCGGATTTGCTGATGGAGAATATATTCAGATCGACTTGTTGAAATCATACATGCTCAATAAGATGAAAATATGCTGGGAAGCGGCTTACGCTACCGGATACCTGATAGAGACGTCCGTAGATGAAGATGTATGGAAAACCGTTTACGAGGAAAAAAGCGGAACGGGAGGTAATAAAGAAATCTCATTCGACCCGCTTGAGGGAAGATACGTTAAAATCACCTGTTTGAAGCGCAAGACACAATACGGATCAAGTATTTATGAATGGGAAGTGTATGCTTCCGCATTTACACAGACCAATCTGAATGAATCCTCATCTTCTATCTCCGATGCCCGGATAGACCGTGGAATATTATATGTTTCGGGAGAAAACCTGGATGAAATATCTGTCTTTGAAATCACCGGACGCCTGATATCTACTATCCAACTGAACGGAAATGATCATTACCAGGGTTTCTTTCCTGGAAAGAAAGGCGTATTTATTATTGCGGTGAAAAACAGAAATGAAGTAAAAACATACAAACTGCTTCATTAATTTCTGACTTTCAGGATGAGTGATTGATGTGTTGAAATGTGTTATAAAACATAATTTATTGTAACTTGTTGATACGTAACGATATATTTTTTCTTGTGTTGAGGTAAAGATGAGTTGTTGTAGGGGTGGAATTGAATTTTTGTGTGGTAAATTTTTATATTTCCTGTGATACTCCACCCTATCTTTGTCCTGTTGTCGGAAATGATTTTTGAGAATAAAATAATTAAACAAAGTAAAAACATATTTTGAAAATGAAGAAAGCATTTTTTCTACTTTTTTTCCTGATCTGGGTAAAACTGTCATTTGCCCAAGCTCCCTGGAAAGTATCGGGAACCATTACGGATGCTGAAGACGGAATGCCTTTGGTAGGAGTTACAATTTCTGTGGCGGGAGGCAATGCCGGCACGGTATCCGATCTTGACGGGAAATACACCATTAGCGTACCGCAGGGAAAATCCCTGAAATTCTCTTACATAGGTTATAAAGAAACAATTCGTCAGGTCAAAGGAAATAATGCTGTTGATGTGACTTTGGAACTGAATTCCACTATGCTCGATGAAGTCGTGGCGATTGGTTACGGAACCATGAAAAAAAGCGACTTGACCGGAGCTGTGGCGTCAGTAAAAGCGGAGCAACTTCAAAAAACTCCGGCGGCAGGACTCGACCAGGCTTTGCAGGGACGCGTGGCCGGAGTGACTGTCAATGCCAACAGTGGACAACCGGGAGCTTCTGCCGAAGTACGTATCCGTGGTATCGGTACGATCAATGACAGTCGTCCTATTTATGTTGTGGACGGTGCGATCATGGATAATATTTCATTTTTAAGCCCTAATGATATACAGTCGACCGAAGTATTGATAGATGCTTCTGCCTGCGCCATTTTCGGTTCGAGTGGTGCAAATGGAGTTATTTTGGTAACGACTAAAAAAGGTAAATCTGAGAAAGGAAATATTTCTGTGAACATGTATTGGGGAGTTCAAAACCGTTGGAACAAGCTGGATTTGATGCAACGGGATGAATTTGCACAAACCTGGATGAAACTGAATCCACAAGCCTCAACGATGGCTACTTACCAGAACGAAGGTTTCAATGTCTGGATGAAAGTCATGAATCTGGGTTCATCTCCCTATTATCCCCTGGTAAAAACCAGTTCAAATCCTTATGGAATAGATTATGCTTCGATTGAAACAGATTGGCAGGATGAAGTTTTCAAATCCAATGCATTGATACAAGATTATTATATTTCATTCGACGGCGGAAACGAGAAAAATAATTACGCTATCAGCGCCGATTATTTCACTCAGGATGGTACCATTATGGGTTCCAATTATGAACGCTTGTCTTTACGTGTAAATTCCGCCCATCAGGTTCGGAGTTGGTTGAAAATCGGAGAAAACCTTTCATTTGTCAATTCAACCGCACGCAATGCCATGAACAATAGTTCGAGTGCAGGAGCTTCTATCCTTTCGGCCGCTATTGCGATGGCTCCCTGGGACCCGACACACTATCCGGAAGGTTCAATCAATAATAGAGGAAAGGATCTGAGCGGACAAATTTCGGCCGCTTCTAATTTCAAGAATGTAACGAATCCATTTTCGATGCTGGAACGCAGCCATCCGAACGATAAAGTTGAACGTTGGGTGGGAAATGTTTATGTGGAATTGACTCCTGTGAAAAATTTAATGTTTCGTTCATCTGTAAGTTTAGATCTTGCCAATAATCAAAATCGCTCTTTCGGTGATGCATACAGGTATTCAAGTTTTGACTTTAAGGATAAAAACTATGTAACGAGTGAAATGATAAAGTACAAGACCTTGACCTGGGAAAATACGGCTACCTATATAATTGACCTGGGAAAACATAGTTTTAACCTGATGGCGGGACAAACAGTCGAAGAATATAATTATTATCAAATGGGAGGAATAGGAAGTACGGTTCTGGTACCTAAGGAAACAAACTGGTATTTAAATAAAACAACTACTGAAAAGTCCGAATCCAGTGATGGAGTCTCACGTACCCGGATGTTTTCTCTGTTAGGCCGTTTGCATTATTCATATAATAACAGATATATGGTTACCGCCAATTTCCGGGCAGATGCATCCAGTAAATTTCCGGAAAACCTGTGGGGATATTTTCCTTCCTCAGCTTTGGCATGGAGAATAAGCGAAGAAGATTTCATGAAAGATATTGCTGACCTTGACCACCTGAAATTACGATTGGGTTGGGGACAGATTGGAAATGATAAAATTCCTCCCGAAAGTTTTATACATAAGATGAGTGAGGGTAATAATGTGTTTGTTGGTTATCCTTTTGGGGTGAATCAAAATTTGAATTGGGGTGCTGCTGTTTTGAGTTTTGTGAACAATGGAGGGAGATGGGAAACTACCGAACAGTGGAATGCAGGTGTTGATTTCGGCCTTTTCAAGGGTTTGTTGAATGGAAGTGTTGACGCTTTTATTCGTGATACAAAAGAAATGCTTCTTACAGTAAAAGCAGATGCTCCGGTTGGTAACAGATTTGATAGTTGGGCGAATATAGGTACTGTAAGTAATAAAGGAATAGAAGTAAGTCTTGATCATCAAAACAAAATGGCTCAATTGAATTATTCCTTGGGTGCCAATGTGTCGTTTATTAAAAATGAGTTGACCGGATTGAATGACGGTTCTCCAATTACCAAAGACAGAACATTGAGCAATATTGGTATGCCTCTGTATACTTTTTGGGGCTATGAATATGAAGGCGTTTATAAAACAGACCAGGAAGCCGCTGAACATCTGTACGGAATGAATGATGTACATGCCGGAGATGCCAGATTCAAAGATATATCCGGTGCTGATGGTAAACCGGATGGCATAATTGATGAATATGATAAAACAGATTTAGGAAATCCTTTTCCCTGGTTGACTTACGGGTTCAACATCGGAGTCGATTACAAAAATTTCGATTTACAAATCTTTTTTCAGGGAGTTTATGGAAATAAAATATTTAATGGCGTACGTCTTCGTACGGAAAGTTCCGGAAATGAAGCTACTTTGAGTACGACGATGCGAGATGTCTATATTAATTATACCGATGAAATGAAGCAAAGTATGGATAAGTATGGAATTGACTGGACTAAATTAGTTAATACAAATGGTTCTATTCCTAATCCGAGCGGCAATTCAAGAAATGAAGTTACTTCAAGCAGGTATATTGAAAACGGAGCTTATTTCAGGTTGAAAAATGTACAACTGGGTTACACCATTCCCAAAGTGATGACTCAGCAAGTAGGGATTGACCGTTGTAGGATTTATCTTTCGGTAAGTAACTTGTTTACTCTGACCAAGTATACAGGATATGACCCGGAAATTGGAAGTGGAGTGGATTACGGAAATTATCCGCAATCGAGAACATTGATGTTGGGTCTGAATCTGAATTTTTAATAAACCATGAAAAATAATAAAATAATGAAAAATTATAGATTGATATTAGCAGCAATAACCTCACTGTTTCTTTTCTCTTGTGAAGATTGGTTGCTGGATGCCCCATTGGCAACAACTACTATAGATGAGTATTTTTCTTCCGGACAAGCCGCTATTTCCAATGTAAATGGCGCTTATGTTCCCCTGCAATGGGAGTATAATTATACATATTACAGCGAATGGTTTATCGGTGATATTACGTCTGACGATGCATTGAAAGGAGGACAAAACCTCAACGATATGGCCGATGCCTACGATATGGAGAATTTTAAAACCATATCCAATAATGGATTATTGCTGGATTATTACAGAGCCCAATATCAGGGAATATCCCGATGTAATGTTGGATTAAAATACATTCCCGAAGTATTTCCGGATTCCATCATGACAGAAAATGTGCAAACGCGTTTGATCGGAGAATTGAAATTCTTACGGGCATTATATTATTTCCGTTTGGTACGTGTGTTTGGAGGTGTTCCCTATGTCGATTTTGTGATTGATTCTTCTTCTAAATGGAGACAACTTCGGGCTTCTAAGGACGATGTTTATAAAAATATCATTAAAGATTTGGAAGATGCCAATCTTCGTTTATGGAAGAAAAGCGAGTATTCCGATGAAGACATGGGACGAGCTACCAAAGGCGCTGCCCAGGCGATGTTATTGAAGGCAAACCTGTATATGAAAAATTATACGGAGGCAAAACGTTGGGGAGATTCCATCCTGATTTCCAATGCAGGAGAATATGAACTGGCTACTGATTACAATAGTAATTTTACTTTGGCAGGAGAAAATGGAATTGAATCTGTTTTTGAAATACAATATATGGAAGATGGAACAAGCGATTACGGAGGTAAAGACGGAGAAGGCGGAAACGGATATACTCGTGGTACTTTCACGTTGGTGTTGACACGCTCTCGTTCATCTGTTTTGGGTGGTGGATGGGGATTTAATAAACCGACTCAGGATTTGTATGATGAATTTGAATCGGGAGATCCGCGTCGGGAAGCAACTATCTATAATCCGAAAGACAGCGAGATCGAAAACCCTGCTCAGGAAATCTATTTAGGTTGCCGTTATCTGACAAGAAAATATACAATGTATGACGATCTTCCCGGAAAACTCACATTGCATGCATCCCGTGGTCCGTTGAACTACAAAGTAATCAGATATGCTGATGTCTTATTGATGTATGCCGAAGCATGTTGCGAAACGAATAACTTAAGTGTAGCGAAAAATACTTTGAATAAAGTCCGCGAACGCGCCCGTGGAAATGATCCTGATATATTGCCTGCATTCCCCTATGGCTCCTATTCAGATAATCAAACCGATTTACGTAAAGCGATTTATCACGAACGCCGGGTGGAACTAGCTATGGAAGGACATCGTTGGTTTGATCTTTGCCGCTGGGAAAATGAATATGGAGTTTTTGAAGTGATGGAAACTTACAGGGAAAAATATATCAAGGCAGAAGGCGCTCAGATGGCTCCTTTTGAAAGAAATAAAAACGAATTAGTTCCAAGTCCCAGCGAAGAAAGAGAAATCAATCCGTCTTTAACTCAAAATCCCGGAT
>JAVBSK010000338.1:0-3732 GCA_031556755.1 Bacteroidales bacterium
GGGCAAAACTAAAAGCTGGTAAACCAGTTCCTCCAAAACCAAAGCTCCCACAATTAAATTCTGGCAGTAGAAAGAACGTTACAGGCTATGCCATTACCTTTGAAAGAGAAGTCAAAGAATTATCTGACGAGGAATTGTGCACGGATCAACCGTTGTTTTTATACTCACAAAAATCAAAAGAGCTTATTACATCAACATGTAATTCTGTGAAAGTGGAGGGACAACTCAGAAATCCGCATCCTCTCATTGTTGAGCATATTCAGCAGATAGAGTATAGGGAAATAATGAAAAAGAAAAACCCGAATTACCTTAACAGCCCCTATTGGTTTAGAAACATTTCTACTAAATCTGTAATTGATATTAGAGTGTCAAAAGAATTGAGCAATAGGGCATATCGTATTATAGATACGTTCATAAAAACCATTGAACCACTTGAAGGATCAGTTAATATTACTCCGTGTTCTGATAGAGATTGTTGCAATATTCACATTCCTGATTATTGGACGGAAACAACATTATATGAAGAGACGGTTGATGAAAGAATTAAGGGTCGGCGGAGCTATAACACAAAATATACCGGGCGACTATCTATAAAGTTTGTAAGCCAACTTTATAAAGACAATACGCTAATATTTACCGATGAATCGGATAACTCTTTAGAAAAGCAAATTGGAAATATTATTTTTACACTTTTTAATGATGCCTGTCGTTCTAAAATGAAACACGAACAATGGAGTAGAAAATGGGACCGAGAACAAAAGGAGAAAGAAATACAAAGGCAATTAAAAGAAAAGCAAGACGAAGAAAATTCAAGGTTAAAAAAGGTTGTTGAAAAAGCAAATAATTTTCAAATCGCAAAAAATTTACGAGAACTCGCAAAGGCGATAAATGCCAAATCTGATAATATTCAAGATGATTCATCTTATGTTCAATGGATTTTGGATAAAGCAGATTATCTCGACCCCACAATTTGCAAAAAGGATGAGATATTGGGATATAAGTACTCTGTGAAATCAAACGAGGACGAAGAATAACCTATTTCCACTTCGGGACAATTTGTCCCGAAGTTAGATGGATTTATATTTGAGGGATTCGAGGCATTGTCGAAAACACTCCCTTTTTGTTGCTTTATTTTTGTTTTCGGACTATAATAGATTGATAAATTAAGAGAGGGTCGGGAGTTGAGCCCCAAAGTGCTCTTTTACTCATTGTGAATAAAATATGATAAAAATTACAAAGGAATATAAAAAGGCATTTAAAGGATATCGCTTTATTGACCTTTTTTGTGGTATCGGAGGATTCCACTTAGCATTAAGTTCATTTGGAGCCAAGTGTGTGTTTTCATCAGATATTGATAACGAAGCTCGCAAAGTATATAAAAAGAATTTTGGAATTGAACCTAAGGGCGATATAAAAATTATTGGTGAAGATGAAATACCTAAGCACGATATTCTCTGTGGTGGATTTCCATGTCAGGCATTTAGCATTTCCGGCAACCAAGCAGGGTTTGATGATGAAAAATCAGGTAAGTTGTTTTTTGAAATTATTAGAATTGCGAAATATCATCAGCCCAAAATGATATTTTTGGAAAATGTGGCTAACCTTGAATCTCATGATGATGGAAAAACCATTAAACGCATATTAAGCGAATTACAACAAATCGGATATTCAACCTATGAAAAAGTTCTGTGTGCTAAAGATTATAATATTCCACAATGTAGACGGCGGCTTTATATTGTCGCATTCAGGACCAATCTGAACATTGACACTTTTTCTTTCCCGAAGATACTTTCTTTAAAACGTAATTTGTCATCATTATTAGAAAATGCAAATGAAGCAACGAAATCATGTGAAATAAGTAGAGACTTTCACTTGCGCGATAATTACCAACAGATTGAGGAAGTGTGTAAGAAACCATACATTAGAATTGGTGAGATTGGTCTCGGACGACAAGGAGAAAGAATTTACAGCATCAAAGGTTGTGCAACTACTCTTTCATCAAGCGGCGGTGGTTTGGGGGGGCGGACAGGAATTTATCTCATTGACGATAAAATTCGTAAGCTGACCCCACGTGAATGTGCACGTCTTATGGGTTTTCCGGACACTTTCGAGATTGCTGAAACAAATAATCAAGCATACCAGCAATTTGGCAACAGTGTTGTTGTTGATGTTTTACAGCTAATTTTAACTGAGGCAATCAATTCTCTTAAAGGAGGTAACCCATGAATACCAAATCTATCAATTTTTCAATGAATTACTACGCTTTAAAGACGTTTGGAAGACAGCAGTATTCAAACGCTTGGGCGGCTTTGTCGGAACTCGTTGCAAACGGCTTTGATGCCGGGGCAGATGATGTACACTTATATATAAACATGATAGACAAAAAAAATTCGACCATAGAAGTTATTGATAACGGTTGTGGTATGGATGAAACTGATCTTAAAGAGAAGTATGCTATAATTGGACGTAATCGCCGGCTTGAAAATCCTACTGATAATGCAGCCGGACGTAAAGGAATCGGTAAACTTGCAGCACTATATTTATCAGATGAATATCAAATTGTTTCTGTTAAAAACAAACAAACTACCGCTTGGGGAGTAAATGTTGGTGGAAAAAGTGATATGGACATTCCCAGTCTTGAAGCTATCAATTTTTCTGAAATATCCCCTATCTGCGAAAAGATTTGGAATGGAAGTACAAGAGAAAAAGGAACAATGCTACGTCTCTTAAATGTTGATTTAACAAGAATTGGTGACAGAGCACTTGAAGCACTGAAGCAGCGGTTATCAAATTATTTTCTTTTTGATTCCATGAATCGTGCACTCCATTTATGTATTATTCGGAAAGCAAGCGATACAGTGAATTTTGAAAAAGTAAAAAAACAAATAGCTTTCGACAATATGGCGCATATTTACTATTCCGACATTTCTTTAATCGATACTCATAAAAAAGACTTCAAGGTTGATTTTTTCGATAAAATGAGCAACAAAAAAGAACTCACTGTAGACAGAATTGTGGAGGGCTTGCCTGATTATGTAACAACTACGCAAACCGGTAATAAAATATCGATCTCAGGAATGGGAACCTTCTACGGTATAACAAAGCCATATTCTATTACAGGATGGATAGGTGTACATTCTTCCATTGAAACTGAATCTGCACAAAAAAATGATGATAGGTTTATCAGAAATTCTTTTTATAATCCAAACCAAATTAGGGTCTATGTACGGAATAAACTGGCAAACGAAAATGTGTTGGAACGACTTGGATTAACGGGAACATATGCAAGATACATTGAGGGTGAAGTTTCTTTTGATATTCTTGATGATAACGACTTTGAGGATATTGCGACATCTAACCGGCAGGATTTTTCTATAATAGATGAACGAGTAGATTTGCTTTTTAATATTCTTAAAGGGCTTTGTCGTCAATTATTGGCCCGCAGACAGGAACTTGCCGATAAGATTAACGAAGAAAAAGGGGGAATTGACACAATAATTCAATCAAAGCAAAAATCAGGGTTTGCAAGGGAAGCCCATCAGGATTTAATTTCGGCAGGAATCTCTGTTGAAAAAGCCAATGAATTAAGCGTGATTATTGCCAATAAGTTACAAGGTAATTATGATTTAAAAACATCTTATAAACTCTTTATTTCACACGCCTCTAAGGATCGCATATTCACTGATTTTATTTCTGCATATTTACAACATCGCGGTTTTATTTGGGATAAAG
>JAVBSK010000023.1:0-5809 GCA_031556755.1 Bacteroidales bacterium
GCAAAACCAATACAACCTGCGTATTTATCAACCAATTGCGAGATAAGATCGGTGTGATGTTCGGGAATCCCGAAACCACCACTGGAGGAAACGCTCTCAAGTTCTATGCATCTGTCAGGTTGGATATTCGTAAAGCCTCAGCTATCAAAGATGGGGAAGAAGTGAAAGGAAACCAGACCAAGGTAAAAGTGGTAAAAAACAAAGTCGCCCCTCCTTTCAGAAGAGCGGAATTTGATATCATGTTCGGAGAAGGTATCTCCAAAGTGGGAGAAATCATCGACCTCGGAACTGAATTGAATATCATCAAAAAAAGCGGTTCCTGGTACAGTTACGAAGAGACTAAATTGGGTCAGGGTCGTGAAGCTGCTAAAGATTGCCTGAGAGACAATCCAGAATTGGCAGAAAAACTGGAACAAAAAATAATGGAAGCTTTGGTGAAAAACTAAGTTTTTTTACGGAGGAACTTCTTTGATTAAGAGATAAGAACCTTTGATAAGTTCTTATCTCTTAATTTCTTAAGATAATATTCAAAAAATTACGTTTCATTTGTAAATAAAATATCCATGAAGAAACAATATTTTTTATTCATATTTATCCTTATCCATTGCATAGCGTCGCAAGCTCAGACATCCAAATACACATCTTCCTTTCTGAATCTGATGAAAAACGGTTATCAGGAAAAATTATATCTACACATCGATAAACCCTATTATGTGGCTGGAGATACTATCTGGTTGAAGGGATATGAAGTCAATGCGGCGACACACCGGAAAGGATTAAGTAATTTTATTTATGTGGAACTGGTAGATAAATCAAATAAGGTTGCACGGAGAGTCAAGATTAAACGGGATGATTTCGGTTTCAGGGGATTTATGCCCATTTCGGAAGATTTACCTTCCAATGATTATCAATTGCGGGCCTATTCAATGTGGATGCAGAACGTCGGAGAAGATTTCTTTTTCAAAAGAAATCTTTCCATAGAAAATGTTGTTAATACTTCTCTTCAGATTCATGCAGAATATGAAGAAATGTCGAATGGGAAAATAAAGGTCAATCTGACTTTCAAAGATGAATCGGACGTTCCATATAATAAAAAGAATTTCTGGTCTTACTATCAAGGAAAAAAGCTACAATTTATCCGTCCTAATAAGGAAGGTAAGGCTTCATTTGAGATGACAGTTAAAGACAAGAATAAACGGCAACATTATGATATACGCTTCGATGAAAAAGTAGCAAGTGAATTTGAAAAAAGAATGTATATTCCGATGTTTTCGACAGATTACGATGTGGCTTTCTTTCCCGAAGGAGGAGCTCTTCTGAAGGGAAATACTCAGTTTGTTGCATTTAAAGCTATCGGAACGGATGGATTATCCAGAGAAATAATCGGTACGGTCTACAATAATTCGAACGAACCGATCGCTCAAATGCAATCTCAACACAAAGGAATGGGTAAGTTTATGCTGGCTGTCAATCCGGATGAAACTTATTATGCTGTAACCGAAGATCTAAAAGGTGTGAAAAAACGTTTTGATATCCAGATACCGGAAGATTCAGGAATCATTATACAGGCTTCGAGAAGAGGTAATTCTTTGAGGTATCAGATTGTTAATCAGTCGGGTGTTTCGACTGATAGCCTGTATTTCATTATGCACCAAAGAGGCTTTTTGTTGTATGAACAGGCTTTGACAGAAGAGAAATTGTTCGGAAATATCAATACGGAAGACTTGCCCTCAGGAATCATTACCCTGGCGGTTGCCGACGGACAGAATCATGTTTACAGCGAAAGGTTGTTTTTTGTTAATAATCCCCAACTTTCACAGGAAATGCAATTGAATCAACCCTCTTATGGAAAGAGGGAACTGGTTGAAGTTGTTTTTAGGGTCAAAGATACAGAGAGAAATCCTGTTGCCGGAGACTTTTCCCTGAGCGTCACGGACAGTCAGATTGTCGCTCTGGATTCCTTATCTGATAATATTGCAAGCAATTTATTATTGACCTCCGATCTGAAAGGATATGTGGAAGACCCGAATTATTACCTCGCTTCGGATGATGTTAAGACCCGAGAATATACAGATTTGCTGATGTTGACACAGGCCTGGAGACGTTTCGATCTGTCGAAAGTATTGTCGAAAGACTTACCTTTACCGAAATATGAGATGGAAATAGGACAGGTAATTTCCGGGGAAGTGCAGAGTTACAGTGGAAAACCTTATCCCGGTTCGGAAGTCGTTTTGTTTACAATCAAAGGATTGTCTATGAATACAACGACTACGGATAAAGATGGTAAGTTCATATTTACGGGAATCTCATTTTCTGACAGTACGACATTTACTCTTCAATCTCTGAATAATAAAGGTAAAACCAAATCAACTCAGATTGTTCCGGACAGGGATGCTTTTATGGAAGCGAATGCTTTTATTCCCGATAAAAAAAGCACCGATAAAGAGACATTGGAGGATTTCAGAAGAGAGACGATAGAACGATATACGGAAGAAGGCGGACACAGGTTGATTAACCTGAGTGAAGTCCTTATCGTCGCCAATAGACGCAAATACTCTAACCCGATGGATGAAATGATCTCATCTTTGGCTCAGACTACAATTTCGGCAGATAAGATAGAAGGAGAATACCTGGGACTGACATTGTGGGATATATTGTCTTCCTCTAGTTTTGCGACAGTGGACGTGGCATCCAAGACAGTTACGATTAGAAATACTCCCGTGACCTTTGTCTTAAATCAGGTTGTTTCTGATTTTGAAGAAATGGAAACTTTTTCAACTTCCGATATCGAAAATATTTTTGTTCTGGTTGATCCTGTTGCGACGGCAATGTTTTCTTCCTCTTCGAATCCTGTTATTTCCGTTACATTGAAAGGTGGACGAAGGAATATGGTCAAGTCTTCCGACGGATTAGCGACGATTCGCCCCTTGGGTTTCCAGAAGCCACTGGCCTTTTACGTTCCCAAATATGAAACCGTTTCAGAAAAAGAATCCTCTTTCCCGGATGTTCGTTCCACTGTTTATTGGGACCCTGGTCTTAAATCGGATGCGGCCGGTGAATTCAAGGTCAGTTTTTATACCTCGGATAAAAAAAGTGATTATCATGTGGTGATGGAAGGGATATCTGTCAAAGGAGAGATTTGTCGTTATCAAGGTCAGATTAAAATAAAATAAGAGTTGCATGTTGAATTTATTAGCCCATTTTGGCGTCACGGAAGATGATTTGAAAAAGGTAATTGCCATTGCAGTTGAAAAAGGAGGCGATTATGCTGATCTGTATTTTGAACATACCTTATCTAATTATCTCAGTTTACAGGATGCAGCGGTCAATCGTGCAGGAACGGAAATAGAATCTGGAGTGGGAATCCGGGTGGTATCCGGAGAACAATCCGGTTATGCTTATGTTGAAAATATTACATTGGAGGAAATGATCAAAGCAGCGCGTACGGCTTCCCGTATTGCCTCAGGATCTGTGAAAATCCCTCCTGTAAGAATAGACCGGAAAACGTTTAAAAATCGCTATCCGATCCTTCAATCCTGGGAAGGTTATCGTATCCAAAGCAAGATTCCTTATCTGCAACAATTGAATGATCAGATTTTTTCTTTGGATCCGAGAGTCATCAAAGTAAATGCTTCGCTGGTCGATTATACATCTTATATCATGTACTTCAATTCCGAAGGCTTGCTTTGTACAGATTGTCGTCCGATGGCTATACTGCGTTGCTCCTGTGTTATGCAGCAAGGGGATAAAATTGAAAGCTCGGGCGTGTCCCGCGCTGCACGGAAAGATATTGATTTCCTGACTGATACATTGATTGAAGAAGTCGCAGAAGAAGCGGTTGGAAAAGCTTCGGTCATGTTTAATGCAATCCAGCCCAAAGGAGGAGAAATGCCTGTGGTGATGGCTGCCGGAAGTTCGGGTATCTTACTTCACGAGGCGATAGGACATGCTTTTGAGGCGGATTTCAACAGGAAAGACACTTCTATTTTTGCGGATAAATTAGGAAAGAAAATATGTAATGAATATATCAATGTCGTTGATGACGGAACGATTCCCGGAGACCGGGGAGCCGTCAACTTTGATGATGAAGGGATTGCAGGTCAGAAAACTTATATTGTCAAAGAGGGTGTTCTTCATTCTTATTTACATGATCGGATCTCTGCGAAACATTATGGCGTGAATCCGACCGGAAACGGAAGACGGGAATCTTTCCGATTTATGCCGATACCCCGTATGCGTTCTACTTATATGGAAAATGGAAACTGTACGGAAGAAGATATTATTGCCAGTGTAAAAAAGGGAATTTACGTCAATAATTTTACAAACGGCCAGGTGCAGATTGGAGCCGGAGATTTCACTTTCTTTGTCAAAGGTGGATATCTGATCGAAAATGGTAAACTGACCCGTCCTATTAAAGATATCAATATTATCGGGAATGGGCCTAAAGCATTGGCGGATATTACTATGGTTGGAAATAACCTGAAAATTGACAATGGAGCATGGACTTGCGGAAAAAACGGACAAAGTATGCCGGTTTCCCAGGGACTTCCTTCCGTATTGGTCAAGCAATTGACGGTTGGGGGAGAATAGCTTGAGGAGAACTAAGAATTAAAAGTTAAAAACTTGTAACTCGTAACTGATGGAATTCGTAATTATCAATTGTCCATTTTCAATTCTCGAAGAATATCAGTGAATAGCTATAAATATAAACAAGTATCTATAATTATTAATTAAATGATATCGCAGGAATACAAAGAGTTAGCAAAGCAAATGATGAATTTTGCACTTGAAAACGGATGTTCGGACGCTTCTATTTCCATTTATCAGGGAACAAAAAGTTCGTTTGAATATAGGAATACCGCTTTAGATGAATTGGAACAATCTTCCGAGGCAGGAATGACGATTCAGATATATATGGATGGAAAATATGCTTCTTATCTGACCAATCGGTTGAACCGGAAAGAGCTGGAAAAGTTTATACTGCAAGGCATAGATGCCGCCCGTTATCTGGAAAAGGATGAATTCCGTCGCTTGCCTGAACTTTCCCGTTGTTATCAGGGAGATATGTCCGGTTTGGATGTGTTTGATGAAAACTACGATAGCATTTCTGTCGATGAGAAAATAGACCTGATCAAAAAGACGGCGGCAGAAGTCTTTGGAACGGACGATCGTATACTTTCCGTTTCTTCCGGTTATGGAGATGGGGCTTATGCCTCTTACACGATTGCCAGTAATGGATTCTCAGGAGAAGATAAACATTCTTATTTCAGTCTCAGCGCTTCGGTAGCCATGAAAGGAGAGGAAGATGCCAGACCTTCGGATTATTGGGCGGAATCAGCTGTTTTTTTTGATGCCCTAAAGAAAGAAGATGTTGGAAAAACAGCATTGCAACGTACTGTTCGCAAGCTGGGACAGGAAAAGATGGAATCCGGCATATTCAAAATGTTGTTAGATAATACACAGTCGGCTCGTTTGTTGTCTCCGGTTATTTCCTCTTTATACGGTGGAGCCTTGCAACAAAAAAACTCTTTCCTCATTGACAAAAAAAATGAACAGATTCTCCCCGAAAAATTTACATTGATTGATGAACCACACCTCCGTAAAGCGAGAGGCGCCCGTTGGTTTGACGGGGAAGGGGTTGCAACACGGAAACAGATAATCATAGAAAAAGGCGTATTGAAAACATATTTCCTGGACACTTATTATGCCGGAAAGATGCATATGGAACCGACAATTCAATCGCCTTCTATATTGATATGTGAGTATGGAGATCAGAATTTCGATCAGCTTTTGGATGGTCTGGATAAAG
>JAVBSK010000357.1:0-4151 GCA_031556755.1 Bacteroidales bacterium
TCTCTGAGGAAGAAAAGAAAAAGAATAACCTCCGGGAAAAAGCAAAAGAAAAAGGGCAACTGGGCATCGTAGAAATAGAGTTTTACGAATGCCTGAATAAATAAAGTTCAACTAATCTACAAAAAGACCACATACTCTTTCAGTTCGTCATTGAGCATGGACTTAGGAACTGATTGCCGGATCATGTCACTGATGATATTTAACATCGTGTATCGAACAAAATCTTTGTTAACCGCTAAACACACTTCACGGACAGCCGTCATATTTTTGAAGAAACGAAGGTTTTCCTGCCGTTCTTCACTCAGATTCATCGCTGAAAGTTCAGGAATTATAGTCATCCCATCATTCGTATCTACTATATTAATTAATGTATCAATACTTCCCGCCTCATAATGAACGGAAAAATTGTTTTTAAGAGACTGACTCTTCAGTTCGCAAAGCCGTTCGATTTGTCCTCTCAGGCAGTGCTCACTTTCCAACAACCAAAGATCGTTGATATTGACCTGTTCGAGGTCGATTTCCCGGTCTTTGTATTTCTCTTCTCCCGAAACATAAGCATAAAATTTTTCATAATACAAAGGATGTTCCACCAATAGGGAATTGTTCAACGGACCCGCTAGTAAACCTCCATCCAATGTCCCATTCTGCAATTCTACAATCATATGGGCAGTCGTAGTTTCTTTAATGATCAGTTCCATCTCATTTCCTTGCTCCAACTGTTTTTGCAGGAGATTGGGAACAATATAAGGTGCAATAGTAGGGATTATTCCTAATTTAAATTTTCCTTTCACACAATTCTGTTCGTTTTCCACAATCTCCCGGATCTGTCTGATATTTTTTAACGAGATACGAGCCTGCTTAATCACCTGTCTACCAATGGCTGTAGGCTCAATGGGATACTTCGAACGATCAAAGATTTGTATCTTCAATTCGTCTTCCAATTTTTGGATCATTAAACTCAGGGTAGGCTGGGAAATGTTGCAGGTTTCCGCTGCTTTGGCAAATTGCCTTTGGTTGTCAACGGCAACGATGTATTCTAATTGTTGAATATTCATAGCGATTATAGATATTATCTATACAAAGATAGAAAATATAATTTTAATCTATAAAGTAATCTCATTAATTTTGTCTCAACAAAAATTAAAATTAATCTTTAAAAGAAAAAAGTATGGAAACAATTATCAATTCGCAATTACCCGAATTTAAAGTGCAAGCTTATCACGAAGGAGAATTCAAGACAGTAAGTAGTAAAGATGTGTTAGGTAAATGGGCGATTTTCTTTTTCTATCCGGCTGATTTCACCTTTGTCTGCCCAACAGAGCTAGTGGATATCGCGGAGAAATACTCTCAACTCCAGCAAATGGGAGTAGAAGTATATTCGGTAAGTACAGATTCCCACTTTGTACATAAGGCATGGCATGATGCTTCCGAAAACATCCGGAAAATTCATTATCCGATGTTGGCAGACCCGACAGGAATATTAAGCCGTGCTTTTGGCGTAATGATCGAAGAAGAAGGGATGGCTTATCGCGGTACTTTTGTGGTCAATCCTGAAGGAAAAATCAAGCTGGCTGAAATCAACGACAATGGTATCGGACGGAATGCAGATGAGTTGTTACGAAAAGTAAAAGCCGCTCAATTCATTGCCGCTCATCCCAACGAAGTATGTCCTGCCAAATGGGATGTGGGCAGTGAAACTTTGAAACCTAGTATTGACCTGGTAGGAAAAATTTAGTTAATAATTATGTTGGATAAAGATACAAAGAATCAATTACAACAAGTATTCGCAAATTTATCTGCTGTTTATTCCCTGGATATTTCAATATCTCCTCAGCATTCGTGCAGGAATGAATTGCTGGAACTCCTGAATGACGTGGCAGCTTGTTCAGAAAATATATCCTGCAAGGTAAACGAAGGGACGGGTTTGGAATTTTCTCTGTTAAAAAACGGGTTGCCGACAGGAATCAGATTCCGGGGAGTCCCCAACGGGCATGAGTTTACTTCC
Organism: Bacteroidales bacterium; assembly: GCA_031556755.1. Lineage (GTDB taxonomy): Bacteria > Bacteroidota > Bacteroidia > Bacteroidales > Azobacteroidaceae > JAIRVZ01. Next base: position 2,006 of record JAVBSK010000357.1, read on the forward strand.
TTACTGATGGCCATCCTAAACAGCGATGGAAAAGGGAAGAATATCCCGGATGAAGCTACCTGTAAACGAATCAAGGCTTTGAAAGGAGATATTTACCTGAGGACCTATGTTTCGCTTACCTGCACTAATTGTCCGGATGTTGTACAGACATTGAATATGATGACAACCCTCAATCCGTGCATCAGGCATGAAATGGTAGACGGAGCAATCAACCAGGAGGAAGTGGATAGATTGAATATACAAGCTGTTCCTTCCGTTTTTGCCGATAAGGAGTTATTACATGTAGGGAGAAGCGACCTGGGCGAACTGCTTTCCAAACTGGAAACCCGGTACGGTATGGATATTTTAAAACCAGAAGCTACGGTAAAGCATTACGACGTTGTAATCGCCGGAGGAGGTCCGGCCGGTGTTACAGCAGCCATTTACTCTGCTCGCAAAGGTCTGAAAGTGGCTGTTCTCACCGAACGAATCGGAGGACAGGTCAAGGAAACCTTAGGAATAGAAAATCTGATTTCCATTCCGAAAATCACAGGGGATGAGCTGGTTAATAATTTAAAACTTCATCTGAACGATTATACAATCGATTTATTGGAACACCGCCGCATAGAAAAAATAGAATTACAAGGGAAAGAGAAAGTCTTATCTACCGTAAGCGGGGAACAATTTATCGCTCCCATTGTAATCATTGCTCCCGGTGCCAGTTGGCGGAAACTGAATGTTTCCGGGGAGTCGGAATACATCGGACGGGGAGTCGCTTTTTGTCCTCACTGTGATGGCCCTTTTTATAAAGGAAAACATGTTGCGGTCATTGGCGGCGGTAATTCCGGAATCGAAGCAGCCATTGATCTGGCTGGAATTTGTTCCAAAGTAACGGTCTTTGAATTCATGGATCAATTGAAAGCTGATGTAGTATTACAGGAAAAAGCCAAGAGTCTACCAAATGTTGATATATTTCTGTCTTCGCAGGTGACAGAAGTGATCGGAAACGGAAGTAAAATAACCGGACTCAAGGTCAAAGACCGGACAAACGAACAGGAACACTCAGTTGGGTTGGATGGAATCTTTGTACAGATCGGATTGATCCCCAACAGCTCCGTTTTTAAAGGTTTGTTAAACATCAACCGGATGGGTGAAATAGAAATTGATGCCCATTGCCGTACCAATATTCCCGGAATATATGCGGCAGGAGATGTTTCGACTGTTCCTTTCAAACAGATTGTCATCTCTATGGGAGAAGGAGCTAAAGCAGCGCTTTCCGCCTTTGAAGATAAGATGAGGGGAATTGTCTAGCAATTTGTACCAAATAGATTTATTTTACACAAGAAAATGGCTAATTTCATGGAAATATTCATGAATTTAGCCTACCAAGAGTATCCGTGAGCATATTTTTTATAACTTTGTCTTCAATTATTACATTTTTGGAGTAAACCACAACTAAAACCAAAGAAATTGAGACCGGAAACAATGATAAAACTATACCTGCAAGAAAAATCTCATCTGAAAGCTGGGCTTAAGAAGATGGCTCCATGCATTTTTGATGTAAATTTATGAAGAACCTGAAAAGCATTTTTATCCTTATTATATTTTCTATTGTATGTTGCTCTTCAGCCGAGAAACTCCCTGTCCTGACAAAAAAGACAATAAATTGTCTGGATAAATCCAACCGAGACTCGTTTATTTTTCAACCAACGCCCAAAATTCTATCTCTCAAGAAAAAACTCAATCTGATTATGGAAGCTAAATACTATTTATCCAAAGCTAGTCAACTGGAAGACAGTTGTAATTACAAAGAAGCCTTATTCTATTACAAAAAATATTACATCTGCTGGGATTCCATTGTCATGACAGGAAATGACAATGAGATTATAAAATACGATAAAAATGACAAGAAGTATGAAATTGAATCTAAATACGACAGGATACGTATTCAACGAAACAGAATCATATATTCATCTTCCATCATATTGGTTCTTATAGTTTTAGTCTATTTTTATTATTTCAGGAAAAATCCCGGGTCAAGAAATAAATTATCAGAAAAATCATCAAAAATGTATCTTTCCGAAAACATATCAATTGGACATGAACAAAAGGACAAGAAACTGAAACAGTCTCTCTCTGAAAAATCAGAACTATCCAAGAAAGTGAT
>JAVBSK010000149.1:0-9924 GCA_031556755.1 Bacteroidales bacterium
ATTACCTGATGCAGCCTGGTATGAAAAAGTATCAGCCGTTGGTTTGATCATAGCGATCGCAGCCATGGGTATGTATCCGTTTGGTATATCGTAAATGATTAGTGATAGTTTATTGCCCATTATAGAGAAACTAACAATATAAATTGATAATTGTCAATTCAAAATAAAATATGGATTTCAGTAACTTTTTATTGATGCAGCAGGAAATCAGTTTGATGGCGGTTTTTGTCATTCTTTTCCTGTGTGACGTTTTTTGTTCGGATAAAGTAAAAGCATGGTTTCATCCGTTTGCTTGCATCTTGTTCGCCATTCACACCGCTTTTGGTTTTTTTCCAGCGCCTACAGGTGAAGCTTTCGGAGGCATGTATGTCAATTCGGAAATTGCCATTATGATGAAGAATATCCTGAATATTGCCTCGCTGATTGTTTTCCTTCAGGCTAACACCTGGTTAAAACGGGAAGATACAATACACAAACGCGGTGAATTTTTTATGATTACCGTAGTTACTTTGTTGGGTATGTATCTGATGATATCCGCAGGAAACTTCATGATGCTTTATATTGGTATGGAGACAGCTTCTTTACCTTTGGCTTGTTTAGCTGCTTTTGACAAATACAAAGAAAAATCGGCAGAAGCAGGAGTAAAATATATTTTAATTTCAGCTTTATCTTCGGGAATCATGTTGTTCGGTCTTTCGTTCCTGTATGGTGCGTTGGGAACGATGTATTTCGCAGATATGTCGGCAGGAGTGATGGCATCTCCACTGGTGATCCTGGGCTTGGTATTTTTCTTTTCCGGTCTGGCATTCAAATTATCGTTGGTTCCTTTCCATCTTTGGACAGCCGATGTATATGAAGGCGCACCTACCAGTGTAACAGCATATCTTTCAGTTGTATCCAAAGGAGCCGCAGCTTTTGCCCTGACGTTTGCATTATTCAAAGTCTTCGGGAATGTATTTGTTGTCTGGAAAGAAATCCTTTGGTGGGTTACGGTGGTTACGATTACCGTAGGTAACTTGTTCGCTCTCCGCCAGAAAGATATCAAACGATTTTTTGCATTCTCTTCAATTTCTCAGGCGGGATATATCATGTTGGGAATTATAGCCGGAACAGCTTTGGGAATGACGGCTGTTACCTATTATATATTGGTGTATTTATTCTCCAACCTGGCTGCTTTTGGAGTTATCTCCGCCGTAGAAAATCAAAATGGAGGTAATACTCAGATTTCAGCATTTAATGGTTTGTATAAATCCAATCCGAAACTGAGCTTTGTTATGATGCTGGCGGTATTTTCATTGGGAGGTATCCCTTTCTTCGCCGGATTCTTCAGTAAGTTTTTTATTTTCATGGCTGCCGCTGATCAGGGACAGTTTTTACTGGTGTTCCTCGCTTTGTTGAATACGGTTATTTCCTTGTTCTATTATTTGTTAATTATCAAAGCGATGTTTATTAAAGAAGCTGAATCTGGAGCTGTAGATCGTTTCAAAACAGATTGCTATAACCGTACCAGCCTGGTGATTTGTACTATAGGTATCCTGGTTATCGGATTCTTTGGTTGCATTTATGAACACATCGGACTACTCACTTTCGGTATGTAAATGATGTTTATGGATGAATTGATTAATGTCGGATTAATCGGTTATGGAATGTCAGGAAGAATTTTTCATGCTCCATTTCTTAAACATGTTTCCGGTTTCAATTTGTCAAAGATTTATACTACTAATCCAACTTCTATCGCTCATGCTCAATTGTTGTATCCTGATACAGTGATTGAGCATGATGTATTTAATATCCTTGCTGATCCAGAGATTGAATTGATTTTTATTCTAACACCCAATGAAACGCATTTTGAATTGGCCAGAGAGGCGCTTCTTGCGGGAAAACATGTTGTAGTCGATAAACCGTTTACAGCTACGGTTGCACAGGCAAATGAACTGATTGCTTTGGCTCAAAAACAGAAAAGGATACTGACAGTATACCATAATCGTCGCCTGACTGCTGATTATCTGACTTTGAAAAAAATATTAGAATCCGACGTGTTGGGAGAATTAGTGGAATATACAGCTTGTTATGATCGTTATGTCCCCGATATTCGTCCAAAAAAATGGAAAGAAGAGCCTCGCGAAGCTTCCGGCGTACTTTATGATTTGGGGTCACATCTGATAGATCAGGTATTGCATTTGTTTGGAATGCCATTGGAAATTACGTCTACAATAAGATATCAAAGGGAACATACAGCAATAGATGATTATTTTATGCTAACACTTCAGTATCCTTATCTTACTGTTTTTCTGCATTCGGGAATGCTGGTACGTACACCAGGTCCTAATTTTCTGGTTCATGGTAAAAAAGGTTCATTTGTGAAATATGGATTAGATGTCCAGGAAGAAAATCTCAATGCCGGTATGATTCCGGTTGGAGATGATTGGGGTAGAGAGCCTGAACACAATTGGGGAATGCTTACTTTGCAAAAAAAGAATGCAATTGAAAGTGTAAAAATAAGAAGTGAACAAGGTAACTATTCCGAATTTTTTGTAAACTTGAAACGAGCCATAAGAGAGAATCATGAATTACTTGTAAAGCCGGAAGAAGCAAGGGATGTTATTGCACTTATCGAACTGGCGATTCAAAGCAACAGAGAAAAAAGAACTTTACGCATTCAAAAGACCTGTAATTAGACTTGCTTATCTGGAGATTCCATATTCAGGAACCGGTATGCCAGGTAAGTCATGACTCCAACGGAAGTTTTCAACGAATCTTCATTGATCAGAAAATCGGAAGTATGCAATCCTCCAGACGGAAATTTCCCTTTTACTCCGAAACGATAGAATGTGCAGGGATAAAGCTGAGAAAAGAACCCAAAATCTTCGGCTGTCATTCGCTTTGCTAAACCTTTGACAGGTTCTTCACCAAGGTATTCGGTAGCAAAGAGTTTTGCCGATTGAGTAACTTCCGGATTGTTTTCTACGCAAGGATATCCATCGTAAACATTGATTTCACAGTCACATCCATGAGCCTGAGCGGTATGGATTGCTGTTTCCATGATGAATTCTTTTATTTTGGAACGTTCTGTCTCATTCATTGTGCGCAAAGTTCCGGCAATATTAACTTCATCGGGAATGATATTCGTATTTCCCGAAGCAATGAATTTTCCGAAACTCAACACGACCGGATTGAACGGATTAGTTCTTCTGCTTACGATCTGTTGCATGGAAACAATACATTGTGAAGCGGCTAAAACGGTGTCGTTAACCAAATGAGGCAATGCGCCGTGTCCTCCTTTACCCCTGATTTTGATATGTACTTCGTCAGCGGCAGCCATGATGATTCCTGGTTCGAATCCGACTTCTCCCGCTTCATAATCTACATACACATGTTGAGCAATAATCAGGTCAGGTTTGTAATCCTTGAAAATTCCATCTTCCAGCATGAGGCGAGCACCTCCCGGATGTTTCTCCTCTCCAGGTTGGAAAATAAGCAAAACAGTACCTTCAAATTCATGGCTGAGTTCATTCAGTATGCGAGCTACTCCCAATAAAGACGCCGTGTGGGCGTCATGTCCGCATGCATGCATGACGTTTTCATTCTGAGACTTGAACGGAATATCATTTTTTTCCTGAATGGATAATGCATCCATATCAGCCCTTAGCGCTACGATTTTTTTTTCGGGATTCCGCCCTTTAATCACTCCTAAAACTCCCGTGCCTGCGATGTTGGATTTGAATGTAATATTCCAACGATTCAATTCCGATTGGATATATTCTGATGTATGATATTCATTGAAAGAAAGTTCGGGATGTGCATGCAGGTATTGATAAGCTGTTACGACTTCTTTATGATAATCTTCCGATTTTTTCCTGATGCGACTTAAAATAGATTTTATTGGCATAGTTATTATAATATTAATGTTTGAAAAACGTTATAAAAACATTGTTTTTAAACATATCTTATATGTAAGACAAACATAAGAAAAATAATGCTTAGATAAAAATCCGGATGGAAGAAGAAATCAAGAAGGCATGTGAGGTTTTGTATCGTGGAGGAGTTATTTTATATCCTACCGATACGATTTGGGGGCTTGGTTGTGATGCGACCAATGAGGAAGCGGTGAAGAAAATATATGAAATCAAACGGCGTCCGGATTCCAAATCGATGTTGGTGTTACTTGATACTTCGGCTAAATTGGATTATTATGTATCTGATTTTCCAGATATTGCATTGGACTTGATAGAATTGTCGGAGAAACCGATTACGATCATTTACTCGGGAGCTAAGAACTTGGCATCCAATTTGGTTGCAGAAGATGGGAGTGTAGGTATCCGCATTACCAGAGAGCGATTTTCCAGTGAATTATGTAAACGATTCAAGAAACCGCTTGTATCTACTTCCGCAAATTTTTCCGGAGAAAATGCGCCAGTGATATTTACAGAAATACTTCCCGACATTGTTAAGTCTGTCGATTATGTGGTCAATTACAGGCAAGACGATGCTTCTCGCTCCAAGCCATCTTCCATTATTAAATTGTCTCAGGGGGGAGTTGTGAAAATCATCAGGGAATAAATCATATTGCTTGAAATTCATGAAAAAGAAAAATCAATTAATTAAATATATGTGTGCGGATTTCTTTTCTGCTGCTATTTCTTGGTTGATTTTCAATATCTTCAGGTATTATGAGTTGACAGAATTCAGTTCATTACCTTCATTTCTATTGTCAAAAAATGTTGTCAAGGGGCAAATTTTGATTCCGTTTTTCTGGCTTATTTTACATTATTATTCCGGATATTATAATAAATCTGTAGAGAAATCCAGAATTTCGGAATTTTCACAAACCTTTTTTGTATCGTTAATCGGTTCAATAATTATATTTTTTGTGGTTATATTGAATTTTTTGCCTAAATCCTTTACTGTTTTTTATATGCAGTTTACTGCTTTGTTTTCTTTTTCTTTTGGAGTAACATATATTTTCCGATTATTTATTACCCAATCAGCAACCCATAAGATACACAATCGCCAGTGGACGCTTAAGGCCTTGATTCTTGGAACAGGTAAAAAAGCCCTACAGACAAAAAAAATATTAGAAAAGCCTTCCCGTTCAATGGGCTATACTATTCCCGGATTTATTTATACGGGGATGGAGGACACTGAGAAGAGTTACAGAAAAAACCCAGAAATATTAGGAAATATGAACAACCTGGATGATCTCATCAAGGAACATCAAATTGAGGAACTGATTGTTGCGATTGATTCAGAAGACGAACAGGAACTGCTTTGTATATTATATTCCTTATATCAGTTTAATCTTCCGATCAAAATACCGGTGACTTCGGCTAAAATCCTGACGGCAAAAGTGAAGTTTGATTCATTGGATGCACTTCCGTTAATCAATCTGGGAGATAGTAACTTTGCAGAATCCTCAAAGAACATAAAGTTGACGTTAGACAAGATTATTTCAATTTTTGTATTAATTTTGTTGCTTCCTTTTTGCGCATATATAGCGCTGATGATAAAAAAAGATTCCGAAGGTCCTATATTGTTGAAACAGGAGAGGATAGGTCGTTATGGAAGGCCATTCATGATCTACAAGTTCAGAACGATGATTTCTGATGCGGAGAAAGATGGGCCGCGTTTGTCTTCGGATTCGGACAATAGGGTTACCAAATCCGGACGATTCCTGAGAAAATACAGGATAGATGAACTGCCTCAGTTCTGGAATGTGTTGAAAGGAGATATGTCTGTTGTTGGCCCCCGACCGGAACGGAAATATTACATAGATCAAATAGTAAAAAAAGCTCCGTATTATTATTTACTTCATAATGTTCGTCCGGGCATAACTTCATTGGGAATGGTGAAGTATGGTTATGCCTCGAACATTGAGCAGATGATTGAACGAACGGAATTTGATATTTTATATTACGAAAATATGTCTTTATCTCTGGATTTCAAGATACTGATTCATACAGTGAAAACGGTTTTTACGGGAGAAGGCGTGTAAGTTTATTATGACATTTAGCAATTGGTTTGAGTTCCTGTTTGTTTGGCGGGAAAAGCATATTAAAGAAAAAAACTTCATTTTAATAATCAGTTTTCTTATAGGAATATGTACGGCGACGGCTGCTATTATCCTCAAGAAACTGATTCATCTCATACAACATATACTTACCGAACGAATGGATGCGGATAATGCCAACTTCTTATATCTGTTATATCCAGTCATCGGTATACTTCTTTCTGGATTATTTGTCAAGTACATTGTCAAGGATGATATCGGTCATGGGGTTACGAAAATATTACATGCGATTTCCCAAAGGAAGAGTCGCATCAAACCGCATAATACCTGGACTTCCATTGTGGCGAGTTCCATTACGATAGGATTTGGAGGATCGGTAGGAGCGGAAGCCCCGATCGTATTGACCGGAGCTGCTATCGGTTCTAATCTGGGCCGAATTTTCAGGATGGAACAAAAAACGTTAATGCTTCTGGTTGGGTGTGGAGCGGCAGGCGCTATTGCCGGGATTTTCAAGGCTCCGATTGCTGGATTGATATTTACAATAGAAGTATTAATGCTTGATTTGACACTGACGTCTGTGCTTCCTTTGTTGATTGCATCAGTAACAGCAGCAACAGTTTCATATGTATTCACAGGTCCGGAAGCCATGTTTAAATTCACACAAGTAGAGGTATTTGCCATTCATCGTATCCCTTATGTAGTCCTCTTGGGTGTTTTGTGCGGATTGGTTTCCCTCTATTTTACCCGTGCCACACTCTGGACGGAAAGCCTTTTCAGAAAACTGGGAACGTTCTGGAAAAAATTTGCATTTGGCGCTTGTATATTGAGTATACTGATTTTCTTTCTTCCTCCGCTTTATGGAGAAGGTTATGATTCTATTGGCTCTTTGTTAGGCGCCAATCCGTTTGAAATATTAGATGGTAGTTTCTTTTATCAATTGAAAGATAATTATTGGGGCATTGTGATTTTTTGTTTGTTGATCATGTTATTCAAAGTCTTTGCAACAAGCGCTACCAATGGGGGAGGAGGTTGTGGAGGAATATTTGCACCTTCTTTGTTTTTAGGTTGTATTACCGGATTTTTCTTTTCGCATTTGTCTAATCATTTCGTAGGAAATATCCGTCACTTGCCCGAAGAAAACTTTGCTTTAATGGGGATGGCAGGGATGATGTCTGGGGTGATGCACGCTCCGTTGACAGCAGTCTTCCTGATTGCGGAACTGACCGGAGGATTTGATTTGTTTTTGCCATTGATGATTGTTTCCATCAGTTCTTACATTACCATATTTTCGTTTGAGAGACATAGTCTTTACACGATGCGTTTGGCTCAAAAGGGTGAGTTATTGACTCACCACAAAGATAGGGCAGTTCTCACGTTATTGAATCTGGAATCTGTTATTGAAAAAGATTTTAGGGAAGTACATCCCGATATGAATTTGGGAGACCTGGTAAAAGAAATCGCACGTTCCAGCCGGAATGTCTTCCCGGTGACGGATTCGACAGGTGTATTGAAAGGGGTCGTTTTATTGGATAATATCAGGAATATTATGTTTCGTCCGGAATTATATGATAGATTCTATGTCAAGAAAATCATGGTTTCTCCTCCTGCGAAAATCAATATTAATATGACGATGGAACAGATTATGAAAATATTCGATGATACGAATGCCTGGAATCTTCCGGTAGTTGATGATGAAGGAAAATACATCGGATTTATATCAAAATCGAAAATATTTAATGCATACCGGGAAGTTCTGGTCGAAAACTTCTCTACGGAAGGTTAATGATGTTAATTGAAAATTCAATTTTATATTGAATTTCCTGCTATTTACTTTTGAAATATAATAAAACTATGGATAAAAAATCTCTCAGAATAGTCTATATGGGGACACCCGATTTTGCAGTCGAAAGTCTGAGAGCTTTGGTTGAGGGTGGATATAATGTTGTCGGTGTGATAACGATGCCGGATAAACCAGTGGGAAAAAGCCACAGTACATTGTCTTGTTCTGCAGTGAAAAAATATGCTCTATCGCAGCATTTACCTATATTACAACCTGAGAAACTAAAAGATGAAATCTTTCTTGATGCGTTGAAAACATGGAATGCCGATTTGCAAATTGTGGTTGCTTTCAGGATGCTGCCTGAAGTCGTATGGAATATGCCTCGAATGGGAACATTTAATCTGCATGCTTCATTGTTGCCGCAATACCGGGGTGCCGCTCCAATCAATTGGGCGATCATCAATGGAGAGAAAGAAACGGGAATCACAACATTTTTTCTTACACACGAGATTGATACTGGAAAAGTGATTGATCAGGTTAAAATCCCGATTGAAGATAAGGATGATGCGGAAGTTATTCATGATAAGTTGATGAATTTGGGCGCTTTGTTGGTCATTAAAACGGTCAATGATATTCTGAATGATCGGGTAAGACCGATTTCTCAGGAAGAATTGGTAATTGATACCGGAATCTTGAAACCAGCTCCTAAAATATTCAAAGAAACCTGCCGGATAGACTGGTCGAAAGATGTAAAATCAATTTATGATTTTGTGAGAGGTCTGTCTCCTTATCCGGCGGCGTGGACTGTTCTAAAGACTCATCACTCAGTAGATTTGGAGTTAAAAATATATGAAACGGAAAAACGATTTGTCAATCACGATTTTTCCATAGGTTCACTACACAGTGATACTAAGACTTATATTGATGTAGCGGTAAAGGATGGATTTATCCGTTTATTATCCATTCAACAAGCGGGTAAAAAGCGAATGCAAACCGCTGATTTCCTGCGGGGAAACGGATATTTGTTCATTGAATAAAATAAAAAGTTCAGAAATTACATAAAATTCAAGGGAAAAAACTTGTAAATGTAGATTAGAAATTATATTTTTGCACACGCTTTTAGTAAATAGTTAAGCAGGTCCCATAGCTCAGTTGGTTAGAGCATCTGACTCATAATCAGGGGGTCCTTGGTTCAAGCCCAAGTGGGACCACAACTAACATATATAAAACCCTTGTAAGACAAGCACTTGCAAGGGTTTTGTTTTTATGGAGCCCCCTTAACTGCTATACTCATTCCATGCCAAAAACAGAAAAATCTCCTAAAATCAATGTTTTAGGAGATTTTGTCGTTACCTTTTCTGGTCTTGTCTAACTTGATTTTGACCCTTTTGTGATCCGGTTGAGATTCGAACTCAAGACCCACAGCTTAGAAGGCTGTTGCTCTATCCAGCTGAGCTACCGGACCATCCTTATTTTTGCGGTTGCAAAGGTAAGATAATTAATCTTAATTTACAAGGGTTAGGAGAAAAAAGCTATTTTATCTGTCAAATGCTTAGTTAAGATTCAAAATTCCTTTTCTTATTCTGTAAAAATCAGGTTTCTATTCATTAAGAACGGTAAATAATAAAAACATATTGATCTTTTAATAATCCAATTGTTTTTAGAATTATTGAGCACCTAATTGCAAACCAAGAATAATAAACATTGTGTTGTAATTCTAAAAAATATAAATGAAAAACACTTAGATATATGATAATACACAAAAATTAAGTATCTTCGAAATAAAATAATCTACAGAATTATGGATGTGACAAAATTACCATTTAACGAATTTATTGGTTTGAAACATTCCGAAAATCCAGAATATCTTTTGATGTTGGATAACAAACCGGAATACAGGAATCATTTAGATACGGTTCATGCGAGTGCTATGTTTTCACTAGCGGAAGCAACAAGCGGTTACTTTTTATTGGGGCAATTTTCAGAATTATCTGATATTGTTCCGGTAGTTCGTAAAGTTGAGGTAAAATATAGAAAACCATCTACAAGAAAAATCTTTTCTAAGGCGAAATTTGTGAATATGGATAAAGCGGAAATTCTTGATTCTTTTAATCAGAAAGGCAGAATATTGATAAAC
>JAVBSK010000347.1:0-8077 GCA_031556755.1 Bacteroidales bacterium
GCTCCCAACATCAGGAACCACAAAGCCATGATCGGACCGTAAAAACGACCGATTCGCTGGGTGCCGAATTGCTGTACGAAAAAGAGTAGGCACAAAATGACGATAACTATTCCTTCTATGGGCAGATTGTGTGCAAAATTGTTCAACCCTTCCACTGCAGATGTTACCGTCATGGCAGGAGTGATGATCCCATCGGCAATCAATGTCGCCGCACCGACAATGGCGATCATGTAAATTTTTGATTTTTTCTTTTTCTTTAATAAAGCATATAATGCCAGAATACCACCTTCTCCTTTGTTATCCGCCCGTAGCGTAATGATTACATACTTGACGGTGGTCTGCAAGGTAAGTGTCCAGATAATACAGGAAATAGCTCCCGTAATGAAATCAAAATTAACATTCCCCTGTGCGGAATTGACAATCGCTTTCATTACGTATAAGGGAGACGTACCCAAATCTCCGTATACGATTCCTAAGGTCACTACCAACCCTATGAAACTCAATTTATTGATATTATTTTTCGCCTTACTTGACTCCATTTGATAGGTTTTTGTTTGATTTTAGTCGTATCTTATGAATGAAAAACGGAACAAAAGTATATACAATATTTGTTCGATGTTTAAAAAAGAAGAATTAAAAAATACCTTTTAGATAATTTAACGGAGAAACAATCGAACGAAATTTCAGAAATTTCCTATTTTTATCGTTACTCCGGCAATATAAATCTGAAATACTCCGGTATTTATTACCGGGTAATAAACAATCCTGTCCATGTGGCTATCAAACAAACAATCACACTGATAAGGATATAAAGGAAACATGTTCCGTAATGACCACTTTGCAACAAATTGATATTTTCATGTGAAAAGGCGGAAAAAGTGGTATATCCTCCGCAAATTCCCGTCGCCAGAAATAACCGCCATTGGTGAGAAATGCAATCATAACGCATGGAAAGTCCAAAAATGAGCCCGATAAGGAAACTCCCAATGATATTGACCACCAATGTTGAATAAATAACGGGAATCTGAGGAAATCGATTGATAATCGTATAAGTGGAAAGATAACGCAGCATACTGCCGATAGCCCCGCCCAATCCAACCAATAAAAGAGCTGTTTTCATCATCTGATAATGATTGATAATTTATTCTCTACTTTTAAAAGATAAAATATGCCAAGTAATCCCAACTGCAATCAAAAACAATACCGTTTTCAGCATATAAGAATCCACCAGAAAAAGGATGCAATATGACATACTACTCCACATAATTGTTAATGCCATTATTTTGGTCTTGAGCGGAATAATTTTTTTCTCTGTGTAATTGAGAATATATGGCCCAAATATTTTATGATTAATCAGCCAGTTATAGCATCTCTTGGAACCTCTTAGATACAAAAAAGCCGAAAGGAGAAGAAAAGGAGTCGTTGGCAGCAGCGGCAGAAAGATGCCAAGTATTCCCAGAAACAAAGAGACAGAACCCAGGATTACATACATATATTGAATAAACTTCATAATATCCGGACAGTTTCTACTTTTATTAATCTCTCTTTCAATCTTTCGGCCTGGCTTTTCCGGATACTCAGTTTCATTTCACAGTCCATATCAAAAAGCTGGGATAAAATTTGAGGATTCTCTTCTTTTACAACTTTCATGATTGCATTGAGATATGGATATTCAAATGTCACAACGATGTCTTCATTGACTGTTTTTTCTATGATCTCAGCACTCTCTATAGCAGCTTGTGCAGCCGCTTTGTAAGCGATAATCAGACCGCTTGTTCCAAGTTTCACTCCTCCGAAATATCTGACGACAACGATCAGTATGTCTGTCAGAGAATTGGAATTGATAACCCCAAGTATAGGTTTTCCTGCGGTGGAAGATGGCTCTCCGTCATCGTTGACGCGAAAAAGGAGCCTGTCGGCGCCCAACACATAAGCCCAGCAGACATGTCTTGCATCGTAAAACTGTTTCCGGTATGCATCTACAAGAACTTTGACTTCTTCCGACGTGGAAACAGGAATGGCAAATGCGATGAATTTACTCCGTTGTTCCGAGATACTTCCTTCTGATATATTTCTTATCGTTTTGAAAACATCCATCATTAATCTGTCCTTTTGTTTTTTCCGGCTTGCAATTCGTATTCCAGACTTGCCATAATGAAAGGACCGATTGCTTTTCCCTCATTTCTGGTGACAGAGACGTCGGAACCACAAAGATAATAGTTCACAGTACCGGTTCTGGACAAATCTTTGGCAGGTCCCAATCCGGCGGATGCGCAGGATTGAATAATATTGAATGTACCGTCTTCACCTTCCCGGACAAAATTTTTGATTAATCCATTGTAAGCCTTTTCTGCAACCGGGAAGTAGATTTTTTCATCCAGGATACCAAGGCGAATTCCCTTGAAGTAGGCATAGGTGAACATGCCCGATGCGGAAGATTCCAAGTAATTGGAACGATTACACTGATTGAATACCTTTCCTTGTACTTCGTCACCCGTATTATCCGCCGTTTTTGTTTCGTCGTATTGAAGCAGTTGATACCAGCATCCGGATTTTTTATTCTGAAATTTCGCCAATCCTTCCGCAACTTGTTTTGTTATCACAGCCAAAGCCTGATAGTCCGGATGTGTCCGGGGCATCAGTTCTAATACATCAACCAGAGCGGCAAAGAACCATCCCATACCTCTTCCCCAGAATTCAGGAGAGCAGCCTGTATACTCTCCGTTCTGATTCGCCCAGAATGCATTTTTGTCCTGAGGATCGGCTGACCAGGCATGGTAATTCAGGCCTTTTTCTTTGTCGTAAGTATAGTGGTTGATGATCTTGAATTGCAGAGCGATATCAGTCCAGGATTCTTCATTATCGATTTCTCCAAGTTCTCTCCCGAAAGTATCCTGCCATTCCGCATACATGGCGGTTCCCATATACAAGCCATCGAGCCACATTTGGTTGGGGTATTGCGCTTTGTGGAAAAAACCACCCGTACCGGGTTTGGAAGCATCAATCCGTCTATGTTTATATTTCAACTTATTCCGTAAAAAAGTAGCACAATGTTTGTACCTTTCCGCATCATCTTTGTTCCCCTTTTTTAATTCTTCAGTGTACAAAGTAAAGAAAATTTTCCCTGCAGCTAAATCATCCACATTGCTTTCCCCCACGGCAATAGTATCGCCCCCTTGTAAACAATGGTCGGCATATTGTTTGATAACATCGTAATAAGCTGTCTGTTGAGGATATTGCTTCCACGTTTTCAACACGCTGTAAGCCACCAATCCAGGAACATAATCCCAATGAGCTGTAGCCAATTGCTGCTCTTTTTTGTTACTCAGAAAAGTTTGCATCGCTCGTTTATCAACAGCCCTGCGGGAGTAATTTGCTTTCGTATTTTTCTTTGTAGCGCAAGAAGAAAACAACAGGCAAATGGATAATATGTAAAAAATCTTTCTCATGATGTCCGGAAAGCAAACAATATGCCAATACGCCCGCCCCGTTGAGGATTGCGCATTGGCATCAGTTCAATATCTATATTCTTAATCGAGTCTGTGAATAACCAATCCTGAACGCAATTTAGGCTCAAACCAGGTCGTTTTGGGAGGCATGATATTTCCGGTATCAGCAATATCGATCAACTGTTTCATTGAAACCGGATACAATGCGAGCGCAGCTTTCATTTCTCCGTTGTCCACACGGCGTTTCAACTCTTCCAATCCACGTAATCCTCCGACAAAGTCAATGCGTTTATCCGTACGCAAATCTTTCATTCCTAGAATTTTATCGAGAATCAGGTTAGAAGAGATAGTAACATCCAACACAGCAATCGGATCGTTGTCGTCGTATGTGCCGGAACGGGCGGCCAGGGAATACCAACGTCCCTCGAGATATAAGGAAAAATGATGTAACCCGGCAGGATGATATATTTCCGTTCCTTTATCTTCTACCAGGAAGTCAGCTTCGAGCGCTGCCAAGAATTCCGCGGGAGTCAGACCGTTCAAGTCTTTGACCACACGGTTATAATCCATGATTTTGAGTTGATTATCTGGAAAACATACAGCTAAGAAATAATTGTATTCTTCCTTTCCCGTATGCCTGGGATTTTGTCTGGCCTTTTCTGCTCCTACCAAGGCTGCGGCTGCCGTACGGTGATGACCGTCAGCAATGTACAAGTAAGGAATCGATGCAAACAAAGAAGTGATTTCCACAATTGCTTGTTGGTCTTCAATCAACCAGAATTGATGTCCGAATCCATCGAAAGCTATAAAATCGTACTCAGGTGTATTTTTTGTAAACCGGGAAATAATGGCGTCCAATTCCTGATTTTCCGGATAAGCGAAAAATACAGGTTCAATGTTGGCATTATTGATGCGGACGTGTATCATCCGGTCTTCCTCTTTATCTTTACGGGTCAATTCGTGTTTCTTGATGACGCCGGACAAATAGTCTTCTACATTGGCGCAAACCACAAGACCGTATTGTGTATGTCCATTCATCGTTTGAGCGTAAATATAATACATTTCCTGTCCGTCTTGTTTCAACCAGCCTTCTTCCTGGAATTTTCTGAAATTTTCAACGGCCTTATCGTAAACGACCTGGGAATGTTCATCTGTCCCGGCGGGAAAATCAATCTCCGGTTTAATGATATGGTACAATGATTTTTCGTTTCCTTTCGCTTCTTCACGCGCTTCTTCGGAACTTAACACGTCGTATGGACGTGAGGCCACTTGTGTGACCAGGTTTTTGGGAGGACGAATACCTTTGAACGGTTTAATGATTGCCATGATTATTTAAGAAATTAAGTAACTGTTGTATTTTTACCGTAATTGTTTTTTATCTTCAAAAGATAGTGCAAATTTATAAAAAAAACGGCGGTTATTGGTAGACTTTCACAGACTTTTAACAATTACACATTTCAGAAAGCCTGGAAAACGGCAAATAAAAAACACATGGAAAGATTATTGATGATGAAAAAATATTACTTTTGCGGCTTCATTCCGAATTTTAATTCAAAATAACATGAACAAAGTAGATATACTTACATTTTTCTTTATTTGTTCTGCTTTTTCTCTCTTAGCACAAGAGCAGAAACTGACGTATAAATTTTCAGGATTCGCGAGAGGAGACTTTTATTATGATGACAGGATAGGAATCTCCGCCAATGAAGCCCTGTTTTACTTATATCCGGCAGATGTGAGCAAAGATGTAAACGGAAAAGACCTGAATGCCGTTCCTCATTCCGGATTTTATAGTTTCAATACACGCCTGGCCGTCGACATAAGCGGACTGAAAGTATTCAACGCCAATCTTTCAGCCAAGGCGGAAGCCGATTTCGCCGGATTTGGCCTCGCGTCCGCTTTATTGAGATTGCGCCGCGCTTACCTGAAAATGGATTGGAAAAAAACCTCTTTGTTGTTGGGACAGGATTGGACACCCATGTTTTATGGAGCCATACCGGAAGTACTTTCCCTATCGACCGGAGCGCCGTTTAATCCGTTCAATCGCAGCCCGCAAATCAGATTCGACTACAGGATGGATAAAGTATCTTTTGCGGGAGCTGCCATATATCAATTGCAGTATAATTCTTTAGGTCCTGTTGATGCGCTCACAACTTCACCTGTCAAAAGTAATATATATCAACGGAATGCCATCCTCCCGGAACTTTATCTCGGAGTGGATTATAAAAACAACGCATTCAAAGCCGGTGTTTCCATTGATTATCTGACATTGAAACCGCGGACAAGATCCCAGGTAGTTGAATCAAACTATAAAGTGGATGAAAGCATATCCTCCCTGTCTTATGCCGGTTATTTCGGATATACGCAAGAGATGTTTTCCGTCCAGGCCAAAACAGTCTACGGACAGAATCTTTCCAACGATTGTATGTTGGGCGGTTACGGAGTTTCAGGAAGAGATATAGTTACCGGAGAACAGACATACACCAACTTTACGCATTCTTCTTCATGGTTAAATATTTCATACGGAAAAAAATATAAAGGGAATTTATTTGCAGGTTATACCAAAAACCTGGGAACGGAGAAGGCTCTAATGGATAAGGCTGCTGTTTATGGAGAAGGTCTGAGAATGAATGAACTGTCTCGTTTCTGCGCAACGTTTTCTTATAATATACCTCGCTTTACGGTTGGATTGGAATATGAAATGAATATGGCCAGATATGGAGATGGCGATATGAATTGGGCTACAGGTAAGTATAACCAAACACATGACGTGACCTCCAATCGAATTGTAGGTGTGATGGTTTATTTCTTCTAATCCCTTTCATTTAATTCTATTATTTCCAGGTCTTTGATAGCTTCCCCGTCAATAACAAAACGGACAAGCGTCCTGACTGCGTGAAATCCTTGCTTACCGGCTGCTCCCGGATTGATGTGTAAGAGATTTAATGACTTGTCATACTGTACTTTCAGAATATGAGAATGTCCACAGATGAATAATTTAGGCGGATGTTGAAATATCTCAGGACGCACCTCTGGGGCGTATCTACCTGGATAACCTCCTATATGGGTAAGCCATACATCTACTTCTTCGATTTGGAAACGGAGGTGTTTGGGACAGCCTGTCCGGATCAAATGTCCGTCAATGTTCCCATGTACAGCTCTTACCGGCTTGATCAATTCCAATCGACTCAGAATTTCAGGGCTTCCGATATCTCCGGTATGCCAGATTTCATCGCAACCGGCAAAATACAACGCATATTTTTCGTCCCAATAAGCATGGGTGTCGGAAAGCAATCCAATTTTAAACATCTTTATTTATTTCTGTGTTACAAAATTAGTATATTTACGGGAAAATCAGATAACAAGCAGACAAGTTATAAGTAGAAAAGTTGTTAAGTATGAGATACTTCAATCGGGATATAAGTTGGTTGTCTTTCAATTACCGGGTGTTGTTGGAAGCGGAAAATGAGCGTTTACCCATTTATGAACGGGTGAAATTCTTGTCTATCCATGCTTCCAACCTGGAAGAATTCTATAAAATCAGGGTAGCTGAACATCGTGGCGTTATCCTGAAAAAGAAACACAAAGAGGAAGATTTTGAAGACTCTGAAAAAATATTGAATGAAATCAATATTGAAGTTACCCGGCAACAAAGTGAATTCGACAGAATTTTTCAACTAAGTATTTTACCCGAACTGGAACGTCAGGGAATTATTTTATACAAAAATGACCGGGTGATCGACTCACACAAGAATTTTATATCCGAATACTTCAACGAGGAAGTATTCCCATATATGGAACCGGTATTG
This sequence comes from Bacteroidales bacterium, assembly GCA_031556755.1. Lineage (GTDB taxonomy): Bacteria > Bacteroidota > Bacteroidia > Bacteroidales > Azobacteroidaceae > JAIRVZ01. Next base: position 7,259 of record JAVBSK010000347.1, read on the forward strand.
ATACTGAAAGATGAAATACGGTTCTTTGTCAGGGATAATCGTATATATATTGTAATCCGGTTGATTAAAAAAGATACCGGAGGAACTTATTATTCTATATTGAAGATTCCGTTTACCAAAACGCCACGCTTTGTGAGTCTTCCGTCTCTGGGAGGAAAGCATTATTTTATGTTTGTAGATGACATCATTACGGCCAACTTGCACAAGATTTATCCGGGGTTTACAATTGATTGCAGCTACAGTGTAAAAATATCCAGAGATGCAGATATATTCATCGATGAAGAACAAAAAAAGGAAGATAATCTGGTCGAGATAATTATAAAGAAAGTCAAGAAACGCAAGATTGGAGACTTAAGCCGTTTTGTTTACGACCGGAATATGCCAGAAGAATTCCTGGATTATCTGGCTGAATCCTTGGATATACGAAGAGAAGATATGATTCCAGACAGCCGGCACCTGAATATGCAGGATTTAATCAAATTGCCGAACCCGGTAGGTGAGACTTTACTGTCGAAAACTATGTCCACTCTTCCTGTTCCAGCTTTAGACAGGGTTTACCGGATTTCGGAAGCTGTTAAAGAAAAAGATATTTTTCTGTTCTATCCATATCATTCTTTTGATTATTTCCTCCGGCTTTTGAGTGAAGCGGCGAGGGAACCCAAAGTGGATTCCATCAAAATCACACAGTATCGGGTAGCTGAGCATTCGGAGGTGATTGAAAGTCTCATTCATGCAGCGAAGAATGGGAAAAAAGTAACTGTATTTGTAGAATTGAAAGCCCGTTTCGATGAGGAAAACAACCTGCAAATGGCAGAAAGA
>JAVBSK010000032.1:0-2943 GCA_031556755.1 Bacteroidales bacterium
AGGGCTTCTTATGCTATGGTCGGAAATGATAATTCATTCGATGAGTTGTCTAATGGTTTTAATTATTGGGGAACATACCTGGAAAATACTGTACTTAGCGGTGAATCAATACGCAAAAATCCGGATTTGAGACCTGAAAAAATTTATTCATGGGAAGTTGGAACGGATTTGCGTTTTTGGAATAACAGGCTTTCCCTGGATTTTACTTATTATGATAAACGTTCTACAGATCAGATTATTTCGGCTGATATCAGTTCTGTGAGCGGTTATACAAAACAAATGGTTAATGCCGGAGAGCTTAGCAACAGAGGGATGGAATTAACATTCAGCCTGACTCCGGTTAAAGTGAAAAAATTTACGTGGACTACCATTGTGAACTGGTCGAAAAATAATTCGAAAGTAGTTGCTTTAGCCGATGATATCGACCGTTTTGAATTAGGCAGAGCGAATTATATTACCCTTTATGCCCAGGTAGGCCAACCTTATGGTGTATTTTACGGGAATGATTACAGAAAAAATGACAAAGGTCAGATTTATGTGGATCTAATGGGAGTACCTCTGTTTGATCCGGACCAATACCTGACTTCTATGAGACCTGATTGGCTCGGTGGATGGAGAAACTCTTTCAAAATCGGATCTGTAGATATCAACGTTATGATAGACTTCCAAAAAGGAGGAAAAGTCTGGTCGAGCACTGCTTACCAGGGTGGTGTGGATGGAAATACCATACAATCGCTGGAAGGAAGATATGAATATTTGTTCTCAGACTTAGTATTGGGTGAAACTGCCGATGAACGTAAAGGAATAATGAATCCGGCGAATACGGTCAAACCGGGTGCAAATAGTGATGAAAATAGTGTGTTTTATCTTGATAAAAGGCCTAAAGGTGTTTATATCCCGAATGCCATTTATGATCCGAGTATTGAATATTGGAGAGGAAAAGACAATATGGCATGGACGCCACCTACTAATTACTGGACACACAGTAACCAGACGAGTGCGGCGCGCTATATCTATGATGCCTCATATGTGAAATTGCGTGAAGTAAGCGTGGGGTACAATTTCCCCAAAAAATGGTTGCGAAAGATCTCGCTCAATGATATTAAATTATCGCTCGTAGGACGTAATGTGGCTGTCCTTTATCAAAAGACACCGAAAGGAGTAGATCCGCAAGCAACCCGTACTGCAGGTAATGCACAAGGGTTCGAAATGGGTTTCGCTCTGCCGCAGGCGTATTGGGGGGTTGATTTCAAAGTTTCATTTTAATTTGATCAGATATGAAAAAACAAATATATAAGATATGTTCTCTATCCTTATTGGTAGCCGCTGCTCTGTTCTGCAGTTGTACCGATGATTTCGAGGAAACTAATACCAATCCGAATAAATTCTACACGACGGACTTTAAATATGTTTTACCGGGAAGTGTTTACAAAACGATTAGGGTGATCAGTGATTTGAATTACAACTATTTATTGAATTATTCCCGCCTGGTTACTATTCAGGTCAGAACAGTTCCCAACGAGAATCTTTCGGATACTTATTACATACAACTGTATTCCGAGATATTGAGAGACCTGGAAAGTATTGAAACGGATTATGCCGGGAAAGAAGGTTATGAAAATCGCTTAGCTATGCTAAAGACCTGGAAAGCGTATGCTTACTATATATTAGTGTCTTTATACGGGCCAATACCTGTGAGCGATGCTATTTTAAGTGTCGAAGAAAAGAAATCGACCTTCAGGTACGACAGCGAATTGCAGGTCTATACCCAGATCCTGGATTTATTGGAGGAAGCAAGTAATTTATACAAGCCGAATTCAATGTATAGCACAGACATTCTCGCTCCGGATTTTCTTTTTAATATAGAAAAGGGTAGCATCAGCAAATGGCAAAAATTCACGAATACGCTTCGTTTGGACATTGCCATGAATGTTCAGAATTTATCTCCCGAACTGGCTCAGAAACATGCAACAGCTGCCATGAGCGACGAAAGTTTGCTGATTTCTTCGAATGCTGATAATGTGGCTCCCCGTTTCGGAACCGATAAAACGTATGATGTTTCGTATTATTATGAAAATTTGTTGAAAAGAATAGAAAGCAACGGTACATGGAATGCTTACGAATATCCTTCCTTGAGCGAATATTACGCGCTTTATTTGTTTTCATACAAAGATCCGAGGATTGAAGCGCGTTTTATGAAATCGAATGAGGAAACACCCAATACAAATCCTTTCCTGTTTACGGATACGATTACCCGTGTACATATTTGTTCTAATGCGACGGGAGTGAATAATTGTCCGGATTATGCCGCGCATCAGGCCGACGGACTGAATGCATACCGCAGGGATTCGATTTTGATAGATTACAGTGTGCCCTATGTACCTATCACCGAAAGTCAGAGGCTTCCGGAAAATTGGGAGGCAGATTACATCCCCGGAACCGCTTCCGGATCGCGTTATCCCGATCCGTTGCGTACAAACGACAAGTTAAACGTATCGCGCGTAAAGATGGATTACCTGAAAATGGATGCTACGGTTGTGATTCTCAATTATGCAACAACTTGTTTCCTGAAGGCGGAAGCCAAAATAAAATTCGGATTGGGTACAAAATCGGCCCAAAACTACTATGAAGATGGAGTCAGGGCTTCTTTCGAACAATGTCAAATGGCAGGGAAGGCGGCCGATTACCTGAAGCAACCCGGTATTGCATGGAACACCAACGGAAAAGGATTTTATGACAAGATGGAATTTTATTGTGCCGATATCAATGGTGCCGGTAGTGATGAAAATCACCTGGAACAAATCTATAAACAACGCGCGTTCGGTTGCTTTTTCAATGGATTGGAAGGATGGAACCTCGAACGCAGGACGAGGGCTTTCCGTTTTCCACCGGTATTTAATTCCAATTCGAGTGTAGAAGGAGTTGCAGGAAGCCGGACTTATT
>JAVBSK010000013.1:0-3508 GCA_031556755.1 Bacteroidales bacterium
GAATGATGGGAACAACTTCTATCCACCGATCAGTTACTGTTATCAATATTAATTCCTCTGCTATAAATGCAAATCCCCAAATGAGCGGAAATGATAAAAAAGCTGTGCAACGAAGTATTTTTCTAAATGCCAGATGTAATCTTTCTTCATCATTGTTAAGTTCCGCCAATACAGGCAGAGCGGCGCTACTGATAATCCCATTGACAAAACCTAAAGGCATTAAACACCATTTACTGGCCTGCGAGTAGTATCCGACTTCTCTTTCATCATAATATCTTCCCAACAGCAAAGAATAAATTCCCGAGGATATCTGTCCTATAATGGAAGATATTAATAATTTAAAACTAAAAGGAAAAATTTCTTTAATAAATTCCAAATTGAAGTTCAGGGTCGGTTTCCAGTCATTCATGAGCCATAATAAAACCGTTCTGACAAAAGACAATGCTACCATTTGAATGGCGATGGACCAATAGGAATATCCCAATAGAGCAAAAGTTAATCCGACAATCGATGATATCAAAACAGATAAAAGATTAACTATCGCCATTTTTTTTAGTTCCATTTTTTTTGCCATGAGGGTATTTTGAACGCCACTCATCGAACTGAAAAGAAATGAAAGGAATACGACTCTGGATAAATCTGTTAATAAAGGTTGTCTATAATAAGAAGCAATAACCGGAGCTAAAAAAAATAAAAGGAAATATAAAGTAATACTAATAAATACATTGGCAAAAAAAACGGTTGAACAATCACTGTCCGTTGTATTTTGTCTTCTTAACAACGCCATAGAAAAACCACTATCCTGCAATATGGTTGCCAATGATGAAAAGATTGCAAGCATACCCACCAATCCGAAATCTTCGGGAAGCAATATTCTCGCCATAACAATCCCGAATCCAAATGTGACAATTTGTTGGGATATATTGCTGAATCCTCCCCAAAATAATCCTGAAGCAGTTTTTTCCTTTAAGGTTTGCCCCATCCTATTTCCCTTTCAATATCCGTTTAATATCATTCAACTTGTTCAAAGCCTCTACAGGAGTCAGGTTATTCACGTCCAGGTTGTTGAGTTCATCTCTGACCTGAGACAAAACAGGATCGTCCAGTTGAAAAAAACTGAGTTGGAATCCTTCCCGTTCGGTAGAAATTTTCTTCATCGGTTTAGCAATGCCGGCTTTCCGGTTATCTGTTTCCAACTGTTTCAGGATTTCATTGCCCCGTTTGACAATACTTTGAGGCATTCCAGCCATCTTAGCGACATGAATCCCGAAACTATGTTCGCTTCCTCCTTTCACTAATTTACGGAGAAAAATAACTTTGTTATCGACTTCTTTCACCGAAACATTGTAGTTTTTGATTCGTTTGAACGATTTTTCCATTTCGTTCAGTTCATGATAGTGGGTTGCAAACAGGGTTTTCGCCCGATGCTTCGGATGCTCGTGGATATATTCCACAATTGCCCAGGCGATAGAAATACCGTCATAAGTGGAAGTTCCGCGTCCCAACTCATCAAAGAGAACCAAACTTTTCGGAGACAGATTATTAAGTATTTCCGCAGCTTCATTCATTTCCACCATAAAAGTGGATTCTCCCAACGAAATATTATCGCTTGCTCCCACTCTGGTGAAAATTTTATCCACCACGCCTATTTTAGCAGACTCAGCAGGAACAAAAGAACCGATTTGAGCCATCAGGGTAATCAGGGCGGTTTGCCTCAACAAGGCAGACTTACCGGCCATATTAGGTCCTGTAATGATAATGATTTGTTGAGTCTCCGGATTCAGGAAAACATCATTGGAAATATAAGGATCTCCGGGAGGCAATTGCTTTTCAATCACCGGATGACGCCCTCCTTTGATGTCTAAGATATTATTCTCTTCTATCTGAGGACGGATATACTTATTCAACTGTGCGGATTTGGCAAAAGACAATAAACAGTCCAGATGAGCAATCAGGAAAGCATTGGTCTGAATAGGAGCGATATATACCATTAATTCCTGTACCAGATCATTGAAAAGCCGGGATTCCAGTTCCAGGATCTTATCCTCTGCCCCCAATATCTTTTCTTCGTATATCTTCAGTTCTTCCGTAATGTAACGCTCTGCGTTGACGAGTGTTTGCTTGCGTATCCAATCGGTGGGAACTTTATCTTTATGGGTATGGCGCACCTCTATATAGTAACCAAAAACATTATTGTAACTGACTTTTAACGAAGGGATTTCCGTCCGGTCGCTTTCCCGTTGCTGTATTTGTAACAAATAATCCTTGCCTGAATAAGCGATTTCCCTCAACTGGTCAAGTTCCTCGTTCACTCCATTCCGGATAACGCTGCCTTTATTCAACAAAACCGGAGGATTCAGTTCGATCTCACGTTCGATCTTCTCCCTGATTTCCAGACAGGAATTCAACTGATTACCTATTTGTCTCAAACTCTCTTCATCGGATTCCAGACAGCATTGTCTGATGGGTTCTATCGCATGAAGGGCTACTTTCAACTGCTGTATTTCCCTCGGATTGACCCGTCCGATAGCCACCTTGGATATGATCCGTTCCAAATCTCCTATCAGGGATAATTGCTGATCGATCTCTTCCTTCATTTCGGGACAACGGAAAAAATATTCCACTACGGACAAACGGTCATTGATTTTTTCCACATCTTTCAAAGGAAAAACAGTCCAGCGCTTCAACAACCTGGCACCCATGGGCGTAGTCGTTTTGTCCAATACCGAAAGTAAAGACTTCCCGCCTTCATTCATCGTATCGATTATTTCCAGGCTGCGTACCGTAAACTTATCCAGACGCACATACCTGTCCTCCTCTATCCTCGAGAGGGAAGTAATATGGCTCGTCTGATAATGTTGAGTCAAATCGAGATAATGCAATATCGCACCCGAAGCGATAATCGCTTCTGTCATGCTATTTATACCGAATCCTTTCAGGTTCTTCGTTTCGAATTGTTTCAATAAACGGTCCCGGGCGGCATCTTCGGTAAAAACCCAATCTTCCATTTCAAAGGTCAGGAATTTTGAGCCGAAATTTTCTTCGAATCGCTTGCGTTTATCTCTTTCGAACAAAACCTCTTTGGGCGAAAAATTATTCAACAACTTATCTATATAATCCTCTGCGCCCTGAGCCGTAAGAAATTCACCCGTAGAAATATCCAGAAAAGAAACTCCGCAGGTATTTTTATTGAAATAAACCGCAGCTAAAAAGTTATTTTCTTTGTGATTCAGTACATTATCGTTGATTGAAACTCCTGGAGTAACCAATTCCGTAATCCCCCTTTTCACCAACTTCTTGGTCAGTTTCGGATCCTCCAGTTGATCACAGATTGCTACCCTTTTCCCAGCCCTGACCAATTTAGGCAGATAAGTATCCAGGGCGTGATGAGGAAAACCCGCCAACTCGACAAACTGGGCGGAACCATTAGCCCTGCGAGTAAGAGTTATTCCCAATATTTCAGAAGCGGCTACAGCATCGGAAGAAAACGTTTCATAAAAGTCGCCAA
>JAVBSK010000267.1:0-6551 GCA_031556755.1 Bacteroidales bacterium
TGGCCCGCCGGGCAAGAGGGAAATGCTCAGAGCAGAAAAATCATGACCGGTCTGATTAAAAATATCAGAATAGTCGCGACCAGAAACCATGAAACAACTTTCTTTTCCGACATGGTAAAATACCTGGCTAACACGAAAGAAGCCGGAACAGAAAAAATAAATATCAGGTTTTTCATCGCCGGATAAAATATAAATAGGAAAATTAATGAAACAGCGAGAATCAAATAAAAAAAACGAAAGAATGACATCGTTCGTATCTTCTCGGACACTCCGACCATAAATATATCCAGTCCGGATACAATCAATAAAAAGACAACAAAACCCATCGTTATCCAATCGAAAACAGACAATTCAATCACATTAAACTGACTAAATGATTCAATTCGGGGCATTCTTTCAAATAAGAGTGTCAGGTTTCCTTTATAAATACTCCATCCCGACAGAAAAAAATACGCAGCCAGTATTCCTATCAGGGAAGCAAAAAAAGACTTCCATGAAAGAGAACGAAAATAATAGAATCCAATCCAGAATAACGGAATAAAATAGATGAGTACAGGCCAGCAAAAAAAACTGCCCACTGTCAGAATCAATGCAATATCAAAAGATGCAATCTGTGATTTTTCATTTTGATAGTTTTTGACGGCAAGAAAAAAACAAATCGCAATGAGCATGGAAGATAAATTTCCTACCCAATTATAATAATACAACGGATCGGACATTGAAAATAGCAGAAAAAAAAAGGCGGGTAGAATAGTTCTCCTGCTGATTACAGCAAATATATGATTGATCTGGGATAACAATAATGCAACTGCTAATTGCAATGTAAACACAATCCACGGAGTGATTTCATCGAACGAAATACCGACCATCAACCGAGCCCCGAAAGCAAGCAGGACGATGATTGGAATTACCCAGCGACCAGTAATCAGAGTTCTATGTAATTGGGTCAACGTCACAGATCAAATCCTATATCTGAACGGAAATATTTTCCTTCGAAGTCAATCACACGGGCGTTTTTAAAAGACATGGATAAGGCTTCCGCTTTGTTTTTTCCATACGAACTTACGGCAATGACCCGTCCGCCATTCGTTACAATCGATTCTCCTTTGAAGGTAGTTCCTGCATGAAAAATAAAACTCCCCTCTGCCCGGTTCAATCCCTCTATCTGTTTACCTTTTTCATAATCGCCAGGATAACCACCGGAAACCAACATCACAGCAACAGCGCTTCTTTCATCGAAAACCAGTTCTTTTTCTGCTAGATTTCCGTCAGCAACTCCTTGCAGTAAATCAACAAAATCCGATTGAATACGCAACATCACAACTTCGGTTTCCGGGTCACCCATACGGCAATTGTATTCGATAACCATAGGTTCTCCGTCTACTTTTATCAAACCCAGGAAAACAAAACCTTTATAATCGATATTTTCTTTTTTCAATCCTTCTATAGTTGGAATCACAATTCGCTTTTCTACTTTTTCCATGAAAGCTTTATCGGCAAACGGAACGGGTGAAACAGCACCCATTCCTCCGGTATTCAATCCGGCATCTCCTTCTCCGATTCGCTTGTAGTCTTTAGCTTCGGGCAAAATTTTATATGAATTTCCATCGGTCATTACAAATACAGAACACTCGATTCCTGAAAGAAATTCTTCAATAACCACCGTACTGCTCGCTTCTCCGAACATACCTCCAAGCATGGCTTTCAATTCACTTTCCGCTTCCGATAAGTTATCGATAATCAACACACCTTTTCCCAAAGCAAGACCGTCCGCTTTCAGTACATATGGAGCTTTCAATGAGCGAAGGAATGAGATCCCTTCCTGTAAATTTTCCTTTGTCACACTTAAATAACGGGCTGTCGGTATATTGTGGCGTACCATAAACGCTTTGGCAAAATCCTTACTTCCTTCCAGTTGAGCGCCAGATCGGGACGGACCTATTACCGGGATATTTCTCAGTATTTCATCCGTTTTAAAAAAATCATATACTCCTTTCACCAATGGATCTTCCGGGCCAACGACCACCATTTCAATCTTATTTTCAACAACAAACGATCTTATTTTTTCAAAATCGGTAGCCTTTATATCGACATTGGTACCCACTTGAGCAGTTCCGGCATTCCCGGGTGCGATAAAAAGTTTTTTTGTTTTCGAACTTTGTACTATTTTCCATGCCAAAGCATGTTCGCGGCCGCCTGAACCTAAGAGAAGAATATTCATATCTGTTATTTATTTACAACTGGGAAATTGTGAGACTTGGATGTAATTGTCTTTTCCAAAATCAGGTTCAAAAGTACTGCTTTCAGTTGAAATTTCCAAAACAGGAAAGAGAAGCAAAACCTAAAAGCCAAAAGTCAAACATAATGTACTGAAGAGAAGCAATAGTTAAGGGGAATTTTCTTAGATATTTATTGAGACTAAGTTTTATTTACCTTTGCAGCATGAATTTAAAAGAACTTATCCGATCCAACCGGAGCTATCGCCGGTTCGACGGCTGTTATCCCATCCTACACTCCACTTTGTTGGAGTTAGTCGACCTGACCCGTTACACGTCATCCGCACGTAACGCTCAGCCTTTGCGCTATTTTCTTTCTTCCGAAAAAGAAATGAATGACCTGATTTTCCCTCATCTCGCCTGGGCCGGCTACCTCAAATCCTGGGATGGCCCCTCCGAACAGGAACGTCCTACAGCCTATATTATTATCGTAGAAGAAATCGCATTATCCGGCACATTCACTCCGTTCGATGCCGGGTTGGTATGCCAGAGCATTCTGTTGGGAGCAACAGAATGGGGTTTGGGCGGATGTATCATCGCCTCTGTCAAGAAAGAAAAACTCAGAAATATCATTCAATTAGATCCGGCTTACGAGATTTTACTCGTCATCGCTTTAGGAAAACCTATGGAAACTGTTGTTATTGATGAAATGACAGACAATAATTTCAAATATTGGAGAGATGAAGAAAATATTCACCATGTACCAAAAAGAAACCTGGAAGATATTGTGTTGTAAAAAATAATGATTGATAAAAAACAGCTCCGGTTATTCAATCGGAGCTGTTTTTTTATTTCCTAATAATCTTTTTAAAACCTATCTCAGTCTTTCCAAAGATTTTACAATCTTATTATCCCTCTTGATAGCCAAAATAGCAAGGATATCCAGGATAATGCAAATCAGAGGAAAACAAATAGAGAAATTTATGATTACTTTTATTTCCTCGTATGCTAACAATGCTCTGTAATTCAAATATATACTCACGTACATCAATAAAAGAACCAGCAAGGAACAATAACAGATTTTCAACTGAGTAGAACGATTCTTATACTTGAAAATGGACACTATCATCATGAGCATAAGTATTCCCTTCAATGCGACAGACGTCCACCCCCCTTGAAGAACAGGATTTGCAGAAGAATCCGTAGTTATTGCAGGAAAAAATGTCATCACAGTCATCAGGATGACAATGAGAGACATATATACCGTTTGAACTCTTTGTATCATATATCCAATCCGAACTTATCTTTTTCTTTCAAAGGATTTCTAAAATAAATCTCCTGGTTTTCATACTCCTGAGCGGCAATGAGGGTTGGTTTAGGCAATCTTTCAAAATAACGGGAGATTTCTATTTGTTCTCTGTTCTCAAAAACCTCCTCCAAGCTGTCATTGTAAGAAGCGAATTCCTGCAATTTCTTTTCGAGATCATGTTTGATTTCTACACTTACCTGGTTAGCACGTTTTCCTATAATCCTCACTGTTTCATATATATTTCCCGTATCAAAAGAAAGTTCCATCATATCACGGGTAACTGTAGAAACCGGAGCTGTTGTTTTTTTGTAATCCATAAACTATTTATATATTATCTTTTATTTCTTTTTTTGACGACTCGAATATCTTCTTAACCTGTTTCAAATGTTTTCCATCCGGAAAATCATTAATATAAGTATAATACTCATCAACCACATCCCTGTAACGCAATTCTTTCTTTTCCGTCACACTCTCTTTAGCCATATCATACTTGGCCAGGATGCAATAATACATCAACTCTTCCTTATATTGGGAATACGGATAATTACGTAAAGCATTTTGCGCCGTAATCAGACACGAAGTATAATTTCCTCCAGGAAACGGGCTGGGAACATAATTACCCAGGTTGTAATACAAACGCACCGCCATCAATTCTTTCAGAGCCAGTTTCTCCTGAAGGTCAAACAAAATACTCCTCGCGTCTTCTTTTCTCTCACTTTGAGGATATACATCCAAGAATTCCTGGAACTGTTGAATAGCAGTATACGTATCAGTCTGATCCAGGCGGGGGTCAGGAGAAGATAGATACAACGAATATGCCGAATAATAACGGGATAATTCCGAATATTCTCCTTTGGGATAAGTTTTGTAATAGGTTGAGAAATATTGGGCTGCCGTTGTATAATCCTTCATTCCATAATAACTCTGAGCCAGCAAATACATTGATTCTTCCGCATGAGCGGTGCCTTTCAGCATAACCAGCAGATCTTCCAGCAAAGTAGCCGAACGACTGAATTTTCCTTCGTTAAAATATTTTTTGGCGTATGTGTATCTATATTCCGGATCCGGATTTTTCAGCACCTTATTGTATTCTCCACATGATGCCAACAAAACCGCTACAAACAGAAAATATATGATTTTCAGTTTCATATTTTTTATTTTAGCCTGCAAATGTACGAATTTACTTTATAATATAGAAAATAAAAACTGACGATTTCTTTCTACACCTTATATAAATCACTCGCAGCCAATAAAACCAATTTATTGTCTGTAAGAACCTGAACACATTTCTCCATATCATCGGGACGAATCACGACCAGAGCGCTTTGTCCCAGAGAAAAAGCGTACATATATTCAATAAACACCCCCGAATTTGTTATAAGAGTCATGGCTTTAGCCATAGAACCTGGTTCATTGGGACATTGTAAACACACTACATCCGTTACACTCACAGCATAACGGTGTTCTTTCAATATCGCTTTGGCTCTGTCCGGATCCGAGACAATCAATCTCAAGATTCCGAAATCCGAATTTTCAGCGACGGTCAATGCAGTCATATTGATTCCTGCATCTCCCAATATATTGGCGATTTCGGTGAATCGACCTCTTTTATTTTCTAAAAAAATAGATAATTGCTTGACTAACATAAGCGGTAAAAATGAAGATAATGAAAAATAAAAAGAATTTATTCTTTCATTTTTCAATCCTGTCTAACTAAACTTTCTTTTATCAATCACCCTCTTGGCCTTTCCCTGGCTGCGTTCCAGACTGCGAGGTTCCACCAGTTTAACATCGGGACCGATTCCCAAAACACTTTGCAAACGATGAGATATTTTTTTCTTCAACTCAAGCATTCTGTTGATTTCATCAGAATAAAAACTCTCATTTACTTCCACATGGACTTCAAAAGTATCCAGATTATTCACTCTGTCAACATACAACATATAATGCGGTTCCAATTCGGGCATTTCGCAAATAACGGATTCCACCTGGGATGGAAATACATTTACTCCCCGAATAATCAACATATCATCACAACGACCCAATATCCGGCTCATCCGGACGCTAGTCCTGCCACAGGAACATTTTTCATGATTCAAACTCGTCAGATCCCTTGTTCTGAAACGAACCAATGGCATTCCTTCTTTAGTTATCGTCGTAAAAACCAATTCTCCCTGAGTGCCATCGGGAAGCGGTTCTCCCGTCTCAGGATCTATGATTTCGGGATAGAAATGGTCTTCACAGATATGAGTTCCATGCTGACATTCACATTCATGACCGACTCCCGGGCCAATGATTTCCGTCAAACCATAAATATCGTAAGCCTTGATCCCCAGTTTCTCTTCCAGTTCTTTCCTCATCGCTTCCGTCCAGGGTTCCGCCCCGAACACTCCGATTTTCAGTTTAAATTCCTCCCGGGGAATTCCTGAGTCTTTCAGAGCATCTGCCAAAAACAAAGCATAAGAGGGAGTACAAGCCAAACCCACCGCTCCGAAATCATGCATCAACATGATTTGTTTTTCCGTATTTCCACTCGACATCGGTCTAACCGTTCCTCCGATGGTTTCGACAGCACCCTGAGCGCCCAATCCTCCGGTGAACAATCCGTAACCGTAAGAAACCTGAATAATATCATTCTTTCCCAAGCCATATGCGGAAAAGCACCTCGCTCCCACCTCATTCCAGATATTGATATCGTTGCGGGTATAGCCAACCACAATAGGTTTTCCTGTCGTTCCCGAGGAAGCGTGCAACCTGACAATTTCTGACATCGGTGTACTCAACAGCCCGAAAGGATAATAATCACGTAAATCTTTTTTAGAAGTAAACGGAAGTTTAACAATGTCATCAATGGTATTAATATCTCCGGGAGTAATTCCGGCTTCCTGCATCCGCTTCCGGTAAGGTTCACAATTATAATATACCCTGTACACAACTTTTTTAAATCTCATACCCTGAAGTTTCCGGAGGTAATTCCGACACATACACTCAATCGACTCGTTCCAAATCATTACTTATTACTTATT
>JAVBSK010000259.1:0-4646 GCA_031556755.1 Bacteroidales bacterium
GGATAGCGATTTCCGGGCTTCTTCCGGATTGTCTTTGATTGAAAAATAGTCTCTCAACAGTACCAGGCTGGCAAAAGATTCCGGTTTTTTTCCGATAAATTCATGTGCTTTGCGCTTCAGAGCATTGTTGATATTCAGTAAATCAGCAACTCTTTGGTTTTCAATCAGATTGATATTTGCCAATTCAGATTTTCTTTCGGATAACCTTTCTTTTTCCAGAATAAGATCTTTATTGGCCTCCTTGAATGAGCTCAATAGATCATTGACTTCTCCTCCGTTTGCCATAATTAATTCGGGAGTAGAAGCGCTTCCATTGACTGAAATGGTTTCCTTATTTTTTACCCAAACCGTAGTCCATACGGTTGCATCTTCCATGTATATAATCACAGGAGCCAGTGTGTCTGAATTTCCCTCGAAAGAGAATTGTCCATTTACGGAACATTCAACAGAATCCACTTGGAGCGCCCCGTCTACTTTTCCGGTGACGATATACAGCTTTTGATTTGTTAAATCTTTGATTTCCCCTTCAATCTTGTATACATTTCCCTTGTTGGTACATCCTACGATAAAGAGCGCCAACATAAAGATCCCTAAAAGACTATTAATATAACCCTTCATAATTTTGTTTTTATGCTTTGTGTATCTTGAACGCACAAAGATAATATCTTTTTTAAATATAATTAACAAAAGATATTATTTTTCTTAAAATTATATAAAATTAAGAAAATCAGGCGAGTATTTAATTAAATTTAATCTTGTTTCAAGAATTTTCTTAGAGATTTGGGTAAATAAAATGTATTGTTTTTATCCACATAAATAATTACGGAATTGATTTTGATTTCTTCTCCATTCAGAGATACAATGTTAGTGAATGGATTGATTAGTAATTTATTTTTTCCAGATTTGATTTTTAATGAAGGAAGCTGTTCCTTGGCTGCTGATTTCTCAATGCTATAGTTGAGGTCGTGAAATACTTCTGTATGTTTTGCAAAATATTCTTCTGTAAAAGAAGGCAATGATTTACTTAAGCTCAGGGTTTGGCTCATATATCCGGATAATGCGATATTGCGAACCAAACCGGTAGGTCTGTTTCCTGTCGGATCATAAACAGCCAGGAAGACTTCTTCTCCGGTTTGACCTCCTGTTGTAAAGCCGAAACATGTATGTTCATTTAATATTTGTGTAATGGTTTTCTTCAGGCTGGTGCCTTTCATTCTTTCCGAATCTGAGAGAGAGCTTTTTTTATAGTCCTTGCATGATATAATCGATTGCAAATCCGAATCTGATAAATCAATAGACATACACTGCCTGAACACTGCTTTCAGGTCCTCCGGTACGGTTGCTTGTATCTTTTTGCACAAGGAATCGGCAGTAATCTTATATTGGGAAATATTTTTAAATAATTGGTCTTTTGTGATGGAGGAATAATCGGAACATCTGTTTGCACCGATGCTGATGCCGCTGTTACCATGGTCTGGTAGTATGATGACTACGGTTTCTTTATTTTTCCTGGCGAAATCCAGGGCGACTCCGCAAGCTTCGTCAAAAGCTAATGTTTCCGTAATCATGGCAATCGCATCATTGGCATGAGCTGCCCAATCTATTTTACTTCCTTCTACCATCATAAAGAAACCATTTGGATTTTGAGACAGTTTTTGTATGGCTTTGTCTGTCATTTCTGCCAGTGACGGTGTTTGTGATTTGTCTCTGTCTAAATCGTATGGAATATCATTGTCGTGGAAAAGCGCCCACATTTTATTTCCCGGATAGGTTCTGAATCCGTTGATGTCATTCAGGAATAAGCCGTATCCTTCTTTCTTTAAATAACTTTTGCATTCTTCATTGATAATTTTAACTCCTCCCGCCAATACTACGTCGATGTCATTATGTACCATCTGAGGGGCTATCCAGGCGTATTTGCTTCTGTCGTATGAATGGGAGGAACAATCGGCCGGAGTTGCATGAGGAAACTCGCAGGTTACTACCAACCCGGTAGCCATTTTTTTGTCGATCTTGGCCGCTTCCAGTACAGTCATCAACGGTTGATATACTTTATCCGGATCTATCGGATAAATATCGTTCTCTTTGTCCTGGGGTGGATATGTAGCGACATAGCCAGCTTTACTTGGTACCCCAGTCATGTAGCAGGAAGTTGTAGGAGCGGAATCTCCTATGGGGGCATTGGAGGAGAAAGTCAGCACGGAACCGCAGAGGTAAGGGTCTATATTCAGTGAAGGCTTTTCCGGATTATTATACCATTGATACCAGCGGGCTGCGGAAACGGTAGCCCATGATGTCCCGTCCGGAATCATCAATATGATATTCTTGATTTTATTTTCTTGTCCGGAAGCAGAGAGGTAAAGACACAAAAACAGGATTATGGAAAGAGAGCACTTTTTCATTTTATTTATATTTTAGTTTTATTGAGCAGATACAAAGGTACGACAAAATGATTTTTTTGCAAACAAATATGGAGGGTGAAATAATTTCAATTACCTTCGCAATTGAACAATGTGAGGGAGGAGTTGAATTGATTAAATATCTTTTGATTGAAAATATTTGTGATGACAAAAAATACACATAAAAAACAGACCCTTTTCAGAAGTTTCAAATATGCTTCCGAGGGCATTTATTCCCTGCTTCTCAAAGAGAGAAATTTCAGGATACATCTTGCTGTTTCCGTAGTGGCGCTGGCTTGTTGTTTTTTCTTTCAAGTGGATAAATATGAGTGGATTGCTGTCGTGTTGTTGATTGCTGTCGTGTTGTCAATGGAAGCTATTAATACTTCCATAGAATATCTCTGTGATATTGTTTCTCCGGAATATCATCCTGTTGTCAAAACGATAAAAGATATAGCGGCGGCGGCGGTATTTATGTCTGCGATTATTTCGGTAATTGTCGGTTGTATGATATTTGTGCCTTATTTTTATTACCTTTGCCGCGATTTTATACTGAAATAAATATAATCTGAATGTTTAACTAAATTTTAAATTCAATGAAAACTAAAAAAATTTTATTTTTATTGTTGACCGTCGCCTTGTTTGCAGGTTTTACTTCATGTGGAGATGATGATGAACAAAGTGTGGACAATGCAAAAGAAATCACAGGAAGTTATGAAGGTTCGTTCACAATTCCGTCCATAGAAAATCCATTTCCGGGAGAGATTGATGTAACGCGTCTTTCTAATGAAAAAGTGAATGTAACGGTCAAAGAGGTGCCGGTGTTGAAAATTCCGGTTAATTGTCCTTGTACCGTAATAAAAGATAGTAAATCAGGAAAATATCTGCTTGAAGGAAAACTTGAAATGACACAACCTAAAGCGATTACTTTGAATCTGTCCGGAAGTGTTGATTCAACAAAAACGCTGATTCTCAATATGGCGGGGACTATAGATGGTTCGCAATTGGCGGTTTCTTTCGAAGGAGTAAGAAAATAACAAAACAAAAATGAGATAGGGTTGTTTCTCAAAAACAACCCTATTTTTTTTATTGAAGTATGAAAAAATATATATTACCTTGTCTTATTCTGTTTTCAATTTTATATACAGCCTGTATAAAGGATGATCCATTGAATTCTGAGGCAGACATCCTGACTATTTCCTTTCCTCAAGGAATCTTAAGAAATAATATAGAAATTTATAATGATTATGTCTATTTGTATCCCAGGAGAAGTGTTGATGTTCGGAATGCGACATTTAGCCTGAGTGTTACCGAAGGAGCCACCTGGGAAAAACTTGAGAACCCACAAACGGACAGCGACACGCTTTTTTATATAAAGACGCTTTCCGAAAATAAGAGATACACTAAAACATATTCTATCGTACAGATTTCAGATACGATTTTTCCGGAAACCTTTGATTTTGAGACCTGGAATACCGTTAATGCTTCTTATCGGTATGAAAATCCGGTTGAAGGGCCTTTGCAGTGGTATTCGAGTAATAACGGAATCGCTACAGCATGGAATGATAGAAATAAACTTCCGGAGGAATATCCGGCAAGGAAAACTAATATTTGTGTAACAGGAAATTATGCAGTAGAGCTGAGTACCATGGTCGGTCCTGGTAGTATTGCAGGAGGAATCAAATATATTCCTTGTGTAGCAGGTTCTTTGTACCTGGGTGGATTTGATATTTTTACCGGCTTGACGAATCCGTTGAAATCTACCAAATTCGGAGTGCCGTTCAACGAAGGAAAACCTGTCAAACTGACGGGATATTATATGTATATGGAAGGAACAGAGGATTTTATTAATTCGGATGGATCGCGAGACGCTTTGAAGCGAGATATGTGTGCGATTCATGCAACTTTATTTAAGACAGACAAAAATGTTGAGTACTTGTACGGTGATAATATTTCTACTTCCGATCACATCATTGGCCGGGCTGAAATAAAACCGGAGGAAGTTATACAAGGTAATGTTTTTGTTCCTTTCGAACTTATATTTGATTATGACTCCTATTCTGTTCCTTTTTCTTTCGAGGAATTGGAAAACAGTCAATATAAAATCTCAATTGTTTTTGCTTCAAGCAATAGGGGCGCTTATTATGAAGGTCGTCCCGGAAGTCGTTTGTTAATTGATAATGTAAGGTTGCATTATGAAAAATAAAATTCTTTTTTCAGTTTTTGTTTTGTTATTAAGTCTGGAAT
>JAVBSK010000382.1:0-5289 GCA_031556755.1 Bacteroidales bacterium
ATTTTTCGTAATATTGTAATAGTAAATGCATTAGGACATTTATCATTTTAGCGCCTATCAAACTCTTTGGTTTATAAACGATGTATTTTTTAACAATCTAAATTCTATTACAAAATGACAAATTATCATTAAAAATCTATCAACAAAAAAAGGAAATAATCCTTAAGACGATGTTTGTATGGGATTACCATACTTAATTTTTGAACTGCTCCTATTTTACTTTTATCTGTAAAATTCATTTTACACGATTTGAACCATTTCATCTGAAAGTTTTAAACAAGAAAAAGATTTATTGGTTCAAAGAAAATTGAACAAAGATACTATAATTTGACTTTTTGATTAAAAACAAACCACTATCAAATCATTATTGTTAATAAATAATAAAAAACTTATCCAAAAGAACAAAAAGCGATTAGTATTTTGTTAGTATATTCAAAAGAAATACAATTAAATTATTAATTATGGAAACAACTTATAAAACGTTGGACTTTGCTCACAACAATATTTCCATAACTAGGAACAAAAATACTATTTTAGGAAAATTAAAACTGAGCAACACAATCAAAGGTAAAATTAAAGTGTTTATATATATATCATTTATAGTGGGTTACATCATTTTTTCCCACTTTATGGGAGGTATTATAATTACTAAATAAAGAGAAAACCACAATTTTATGATGTTAAATGTTAATGTTCTAATGTAGAGAAGTAAGCCTCCTGTCCTATTGATAGGAGGCTTTTCAATATTTATTTTTCACCCAGGCTATCCACCATTTTTCCCGCCAGTCTGATTGCAGCTTCACGTGAATTTTCATCGATAGATTGTTTCATTTCAACAGTCGAGTCGACCACTTTCCACCCTGAGGTTTCAGCAAAAGAACTCAATCGTTTTACGGCAGCACCCGCCCATGTGAAAGAGCCAAAATATGCAAAATGACGATTTTTAATTTCACGGCTTTCCAGTTTAGATAACAATGATTCGACTTCCGGATAAAGATGATTGTTGTATGTCGGTGACCCGATGATCAAACCCTTATATTTAAAAACATCACGAAGCACATTTGAATGCGAAGATTTAGCCAAGTGATGCATTACGATATCCTTAATTCCTCGTTCCGCCAGTTCTCCGGCAATGATTTCCGCCAGTTGTTCCGTATGTCCATACATGCTTCCATATACGATAACAACTCCATCTTCAGCCTCATAGCGACTTAGTTTATCATACAAATCTATGACCTTTCCAATATTCTCTTGTCCAGTCCAAACCGGACCATGAGTTGAACAAATCGCAGCTATTTCCACATCTGATAGTTTGGATAAAGCTTTTTGTACTGGGGACGCAAATTTACCCACGATATTGGAATAATACCGTATCATCTCATCCCAGTATTTTTCGGGACGAAGTTGTCGGTCAGTGATTCCTCCATCTAATGTACCGAACGTACCAAAGGCGTCTCCTGAGAAAAGCGTCTTATCTGTGACATCATAAGTCATCATTGTTTCCGGCCAATGAATCATTGGAGTCAGATAAAACCGGAGAACATGTTTACCCAAAGAAAGTTCTTCCGCATCCTTGATTATCCTGACACGATCTGTAATACCATAATATCCTTTTATCATATCAGCCGTGCGTGCATTTCCAATGATTTCAACGTTGGGATATTTGGTTCTCAGCAATAACAAAGATCCAGAATGATCAGGTTCCATGTGGTTGATTACGATATAATCCAACGGTTCCCCATTCAATACTTTATCTAATTTATAAAAAAACACATCCGAATAACAGATATCCACCGTATCAAAAAGAAGTGTTTTCTCATCTTTCAATAAATAGGAATTATAAGAAACTCCTTCTGGCAAAGGCCATAAGTTCTCGAATAAATTCTTTGTACGGTCATTGACACCAAGATAATATAAATCATTTTGAATTTTCATACGGATACTACAGGGGTTTATATTTTATAATTCATTCACGCATCAATAAATAAAATGCGGATACGAACAAAAAACTATTTCTTTATTCCTTTATAAGCAAACCAACAACCGGCAAGAATAAACGGGATACTTAAGATCTGTCCCATATTCAAAATCCATCCGGCTTCAAAATCTTCCTGAACATTCTTAAAGAACTCAATGAAGAATCTTGAAACAAATATTCCGATAAAAAATATTCCGAATATGAGTCCGGGCTTTTTATAGGCCTCTTTTTTCCAGTAAAGCCATAAACAAATTGCAAACGTAATCAAATAACAAAGCGCTTCGTATAGCTGTGTCGGATGGCATGGTAATCCGTTAATCGGAGGCAAATACCATTCCTTGGATCTTACAAATCGAAATCCCCAGGGAAGTGTTGTCGGGTGACCATAAATTTCGGAATTCATCAAATTAGCCAATCGGATCAATGCGGCCACCAGACCGACAGGAACAACCAGCCGGTCTAATGTCCACAACATATTTTTCTTTGTTATTTTTCTGGAGTAAATATAAACAGCAATCAATATTCCGATAACTCCTCCATGACTCGCCAGACCACCTTCCCAAACCTTTAATATTTCTATCGGATTAGCTAAATAGTGCTTCGGACTGTAAAACAAACAATGCCCCAGACGAGCACCGATCAACGTTCCCAGAAATACGTAAATAAAAAGGCTATCCAACCATTCCGGTTTAATTTTTTCATGTTTCCATATTTTGGAAACAATCCACCAACCAGCTAAAAATCCGACAGCGAAAGCTAATCCATACCAACGTACTTCCCAATTAATAAGCGGGATTTTAAATGCTACAGGGTCGGCATTCCAGGTAATGAAGGACAATATCATATATTTAAACTATTTATATGCAGACTATTAAATTTTACACCAATTGTTTTATCAAAGCGTCCTTATCCCCATAAAGCATATCTATCATGGGAATTTCTATCATTGTATACGCTCCCGGACGTTGTTTCATACTTGCACGGGCAACAGCAACCATAATCTGGGCGGTCAAAGCCGGATTATTGATGCGCATATTGAAATCCAGCAATTGATTCTGAGTCTTTCCGGAAACTCCTTTTCTGACCAAATTCACGCCATGTCCCATGTCAATCAGATTATCAACACAATCAACCTCGGTAACGTGGGTTTCATCATGTGCAAAATAATCGTCCGATTTGATTGCTTCAGCAACTTGAGAGAACTTATAACCATCCTTTACTTCAACATACACCATACGCCGGTGAATTCCGGTACCTGTCGGGATGGTCATTGACAATGCCGCTTTTACTCCTTCAATAGCTTTTACGGCAACTGTGTGTCCCATACTCATTCCCGGGCCGAAATTAGTATAAGTCACTCCTTTGGGAACCATTGCAAGCATCAGGGCGCGAATTACAGAATCACTTCCGGGATCCCATCCGGCAGAAATAATAGACACGGCATTGTTAGCTCGAGCTACCCGATCCAGTTCCCTGCGAAGCTCTACAATTCCTCCGTGAATATCATAGCTATCAACCGTATTAATTCCCAAAGCCAATATCTCTTTGGCTTGTTTTTCCACACTGCGGGTCGGGGTACAAAGTATCGCGACATCCACATCTTTCAGTTTTTTAATGTCATCCACCACATCAAGGTTTACAATTTCGGCTGGTTTTTCTGCCGGATTTCTACGTACTACTCCCGCTGGTTCAAAATCGGGAGACGATTCTAACGCTTCTAAAACGTACTTGCCAATATTGCCGTATCCGACAATGGCTGCTCTCATTTTCTTCATATTCAGTCAATTTAATAGAACGTCGAATGATTCAGTAAATAAAGATAGTAGAAAGTCTACCTTTAAGTTCTCTCGTTTATTGTGAGAACATTTCCGTAATTTATAAATATGCAATTACAAGGATACAAAAGTAATCATTTTGCTTTATTTTCTTGGCTAAATGCCATATTAAAACGAGAAAAAAACAGTAAGCGTATGATTTATAAATCTTTTAACAGTATTTGATCATTGAACTTATAAACTTCTTCCCTTGATTGAATGATGACATTCCATTCCTTGTTAAACGCTATTTCCTTGTCTATTTTGAATAATTCCGACCCTTTCTGATCTATCTTAGCGAACAGATAAGCGGCCGAAATTTTATTGATATCCAGAGCTGGTTGATAATAAATTTCACCGACATCACTTTCCCTTACCTCATTGATGATATCTAACTCCTGTAAATCAAAAATAATCTGGCGGGCGAGACGAATGGGAATTTTATGATCCAAGGATATTTCTTCAACAGTATAAGGAGTCTCTCCTTTTTCGAAACGCTTGACAATCAACGTTGTAACAGATAAGATCACAAAATCATAATACCTTCTCGTTATATTTTTACTGTCGGCCTCAAAATCATACGTACGGATATTTTGTGATGCATAGGAAATTTCCACTCCGATCAGACAAATCAGCCATGACAATTGCAACCAAAGTAACAGCAAGGGGAAGAAAGCAAAACTCCCATAAATAGCATTGTACGATGAAACCCAAATTTGTCCGTTGATATATAGATATTGGAAAATGATAAAAGCCGTTCCGGAAAAGATTCCTGCAAAAAAAGCATGTTTGAATTTCACTTTGATATTCGGCATAAACATATATAGGAATGTGAAGGCAAGAATAGAAATCGGTAATGGAGAAAGATTGATAAGCAATCGATTAACCGGACCTAATAAATCATATTTATCCAGATTATCAACAATGGTAGTCACAAATATCGACAAACCGCTCGAGAAAACAAGAAATACGGGGAAGCACATGAATACGGAAAAATAATCCGTAAATTTACGATAGAGCGGACGACCTTTTTTCACCTGCCAGATGACATTAAAATTGTCTTCAATACCTGAAATCAGATTCAACACGGTATATAACAACAAACCAAGTCCAAAACCGAGAAACAATCCTCCTTCCGCATGTTGCATATATGATTCCACAAAAGCAAAAACTTTATTCAAAACCTCTTTTTGTCCCGGGAAGTTATCAAATATCTGATTTTGAAGTATATTCTGAAATCCAAATCCTTTGGCGATCGAAAGCAGGATAGCCAACATCGGCACCAGAGAAAGCACTGTACTGTAAGTCAAAGCCGACGCCCTGCCAGATAAATTATCTTCAGAAAACCGACGTCCTACCAAAGTAATGATTTTGATGAAGTCATAACCTTTTTTCTGTGAATCGGTAACATCCGAATCCGTAATCCGCCAAACATCATCGGTTATGATAAACCTCGCAAATGATTTTATTTTCTCCAGTATCTTTTTAATTTCAAAT